>CAYXXM010000149.1:0-5587 GCA_964469085.1 uncultured Haloferacaceae archaeon | reverse complement strand
CTCGTCGGTCGTCGTCGCTGAAGTCGCGGACGCCGGGCCCGGCGTTCCCGAGCACGAACTGGCGGTTCTCGACGCCGACCAGGAGACGGCCCTGGAACACGGAAGCGGCCTCGGTCTCTGGCTTGTCAAGTGGGGCGTCGGCACGCTGGGTGGCAGTATCAGTTTCGACACCGAGGATGGCACGACTGCGACGCTCCACATTCCGACCGGGCAGCCAACTGATTCGTAGCCCCACAGGCGCGGCGACCCAGCGGATTCGCTCCCTCCCGGTGCAGCCACCCGGCGGATTGGGCCCCGCACAGGCAGGAGTTGACGTTGGGGGAAGCGTTATGCCCAGGCCGGCGTTCGTCCACATCATGGAAGGCTCAGTCGACGGAAACGAAATCGGCGACCTCTTCGTCGCCCAGTTGATGACGAGCGATCTCAAGACGGTCCGACCCGAGACCCTGGTCGAGGACGCGGCCGAACTGATGCTCGACGAGGACATCGGGTCCCTGGTCGTGGTGAACGCTGCAGGGGGGCTCGAGGGCATCCTGACACGAACGGACTTCGTCGCCATCGTCGAGGGGCAGAAGCCCAAAGACCAGACCCCGGTGTCGGCATACATGACCACCGACGTGATTACCGCGGAGGCCGGGGAGTCCGTCCGCGACGTCGCCGACCGAATGGTCGAGGCGGACATCCATCACGTGCCGGTCGCCGAAGACGGCTCGGGGGTCGTCGGCATCATCACCACCACGGACCTGACGGGCTATCTCTCGACGGTGCAGACGCCGAGTCCTTGAGTGGGCGCCCCTGTGGGGTCGTGCTCCGTAGCTGTATCGCCCCGCACCGCACGGGGCGTGAACGGCGTATTAACTCCTTCGACGGGTTCCAGCGTCGGGATTCCAGGCACTTACTACTAAACACCCCGGACCCAACGGAGGGACGTGACCGCTGACGACGACACCGGACGCGGACCACCGAGACGGGCGTTCCTGCGGGGGAGCGGCGCGCTCGCCCTGACGGGAGCGGTTGCGGGCTGTGTCGATGCGCTCCCGCCACTTGGTCGCCGGGTCGCGCTCGGAAACGTCGAGCCGCCCGACGCAGGCCCGCCAGCATACCAGCCGTGGATTCCGTCTCCCTCGGCGGTTTCGGACGCATCGTTCTCCGCGCACGATGTGCTGCAGGTGACGCCGACCAGCATCGAGTACGTCGACGGGGAGCAGCTGGCGACGTTCCCCCGCGCCGTCGTCGAGAGTAGTGTCGACTGGTTCGCCTCCGGCTACGAAGCCTACGACCGCGTCATCAGGGTTGGAAGCAGCTACACGCTCCTCGGCAACATCGAGCCGGCGACTGTCGCGGACGCGCTCGAACCGACCGGTTACGAGGGAGCGGGGAGCTACGAGGAGTACACACTCTACAGCCGAACGGACGTGCCACGAACCGTCGCGGTCAAACCCGGCGTCGTCCTCTACGCGACTGACCCGCTCGCCGAGCGGCCGATTGACGACGACAGCGAGCCACTGGTGAAAGCCGTCGCGGACGCCGGCGCGGATCGGATCGAGCGCCACCACGAGTCGGATGCCGATTTCGCGCGGCTCACCGAAGCAGTCGGCGACCGACCCGCAGCATGGATCGGGCCGGCAGCATTCGACCCGACAGACGAGGTCGTCGCCGGTGCGGTCTCGGAGGCCGTCGACGACCAGGAAGCGTATCAGCTGCTCCATCTGCTCTACCCGGAGGGAGTGGACCCGGCGATCCGCGAAATCGAGCGGGCCATCGAGGCCGATGCACGCGCGCTGGTCTCGGACCGGTCGGAGGTCAGTGCGGAGGGGCGCCTCGCAGTTGTCGAGGGTTTGCGTGAGGTGACGCCAGTCGACGAGTTTGGGGGTCACGAATGGCCGCAGGTCACGTGGGGCGTCGAGCACGACGGGGACACCGCGACCATCCGTCACGAGGCGGGCCAGCGGGTCGATGCGGCGAAGCTTGCGTTGCTGGTTATCGACGACACGGGTGCCAAGCACCCCACCGACCAGCAGTTCGTGGACCGCTTCGAGAGCGTGGGTCCGAGTGACGAGCGCTCGGTTGCTCTCGACGACTCGGCTGTTCAGCTGGTGCTGGAGTACCGACAGAACGAACACCGCAAGGGTCGGCTGTTGAGCTACCGTGTCCCGTGATGATTACAGATGAATCCGGATCGCCAACGGCCGCGACCGGTATCGCGAGCGGCTCGACGCACCTTCGCCATCTCGAGGAGCCCCGCCAGTCCGCACCAGGATGGACTCGGAGGGCGCACGCGATGAGCGGCGACGATGAGGGGTCTGAACCGTTTTCGGCGGCAGTCAGTCTGCTGAACGACGAGTACGCCCGCGGGGTTCTGGCCATCGCCGATACCGAGCCGGTGTCGGCGACGGAGCTGGCAGAGCGTATCGACGCTTTACCCCAGACGGTCTACCGGCGGGTGGAAACGCTGACCGATGCCGGTCTGCTCGCGGAGGCGACCCGGCCCCGCTCGGACGGCCACCACGAATCGGTGTACGTCGCCACCTTCGACGAGCTTCGGGTCCGCCTCGAGGACGGCTCGTTCGACGCGAGTATCGAAGCGTCGTCGGGTGAGGATGCCGCCGACAGACTGACCGACCTCTGGAGGCGGTTCTGATGGTGCTCTACGACGTCATCGACGCGCTGCTCGCGGTGCTGGCGACCGGCTCGGTCGTCGTCGGCCTGCTCGTCGCCTACCACGCCTACCGGGGGCTGCGACGCCACCGCGACCGGCGGATGCTGTTCCTCTCCGTCGGGATGATTCTGCTGTTCGGCGTCTCCTACGGGCTGTCGTTCACGATGACGCTCGTGCTGGAGCTGACGGTGGTTCCGCTGCTGGTTCAGGAGCTGCTGCGGCTGCTCATCCGCGGCTTCCAGTTTACCGGACTGCTCTGTATCGCTTACTCGATGTACGTCGAGTAGGCGGTCACCGTCTACCGTTCGGCCGCGAGCACGACGTGTTCCTCGCCGAATGCGCGTCCCTCCACGTTTCCGTACGCTCGCAGGTGTGGCTTGAGGTCGTGGCGCCAGAATCAGCGTCCGATCGAGCCCGGCCATGAGCTCTTCTTCACGCGGCACGGCTTTGGAACGCCGAGGACTCCGTGCTACCGACTCGGCCAGCGACATCAGCAGTACTGGGCAATCCCCGAACGTTCCCCCGCCATCGACGGTGCCCGGAGTCGCACAGAACGTGGAGAACCGTTTTATGTGTACAGGTACACGTACCAACTATGGCATCGAAGAACATCAGTCTGCGCGAGGAGGCCTATGACCGGCTAAACGCGCTGAAACGCGAGGGCGAGAGCTTCTCGGACGTGGTGCTTCGGATCACCGAGAGCGACCGCTGGAGCGGGTTCGGCGCCCTGGCGGAGACGGACATTCAGGAGGGGATGGAGCAGGCGCGGGCGGAGACGAACGAAGGGATGGAGGCATCCATCGAGCGGATGGGCGAGCAATGATCTGTTTCGACAACGTCCTCCTCTCGGATTATCTGGCCGGCGAACCGGGGGCCAGGGAGTTCCTCGAACCCCACTCCGACGAACTGTGGTGTGTCTCGTCGGTCGTGCTGTACGAAGCGATGATGGGTGCCCTCTACGGGCACATCGACGGCTCCGTCGACGCCGTTGCGAGCGCCACAGCCGAGTTCGAGACGGCCGATGTCTCCGAACGAACAGCAAGAACCGCTGCACAGTTGCAGAGGGACCTCCAGGACCATGGCCACCAGCTCGAAGCCCGCGACGCGTTGATCGCCGGCTCCACCGTCGAGGTCGGCGGACAGCTCGCGACAGCGGACGGCACGCTCAGGGCTGCCGGTGAAATCGGGCTCGTCGACGTGCTGGAGTACGACCCGACCGACTGATTCGGCTACTCAGCAGATACGTCCGCACCCAGCTGGTCACAGAGCCACGTCCACTGGTCGACCTGCTCCTCGACAATCATCTCCGTCGATTTCCCGACGCCGTGGCCCGTCTCTGTCTCGGTGCGCAGTGCGATGGGGTCGTCGCCGGTCTGGTGATGCTGGAGGAGCGCGGTCATCTTTCGCGCGTGGCTCGGGTGGACTCGCGTGTCGCCCACAGCGGTTTTGAACAGCGTGGGTGGGTACTCCCGGTCCTCGACGTTGTGATACGGCGAGTACTCCTGGATGTACTCGAACGCGTCGGGGTCCTCCGGTGAGCCGTACTCCACGGTCCAGGACTCCCCGAGCAGGAAGCGGTGGAACCGCAGCATGTCGAGCAGCGGCACCGTACAGAGCACCGCACCCCAGAGGTCGGGTCGCTGCGTGAGTGCGGCGCCGGTGAGCAGGCCGCCGTTGGAACCACCGTAGGCACCGAGGTGGTCGCTGTCGGTGTAGCCCGCCTCAATGAGGCCCTCGCCGACGGCGTGGAAGTCGTCGAAGACGGTCTGCTTGTTCTCCCGCATCCCCGCCTCGTGCCAGGGTTCGCCGTACTCCGTGCCGCCTCGGAGATTGGCGACGACGAACACTCCGCCGGCGTCGAGGAACGGGCCAGCGAAGCGCCAGAAACTCGGGGTCTGGGGGATGCGGAAGCCGCCGTAGCCGTAGAGCACCGTCGGCGCGGAGCCGTCGGGTTCCAGCCCCTCGCGGTGGACGACGAATGCCGGCACCTCCGTCCCGTCTGCGGACTCGAAGAACTCCTGGCTCACCGCGACGTCGACGCCCAGTTCGATGTCGGCCTGGCCGAGCACCTCCGAGCCCGCACCACCATCACCCAGCCAATACCGCGTGACGCGGTCGGGCTCCTCGAAGTCGTGGACAACGTAGAACAGTTCACCGCCGTCGTCGTCGGCGTCGACGCCGTCGATGCTGCAAAACTTGGGGCTCGGCAGCGTCTCAGTCTTCTCACCGCCCTCCCAGACCGAGAGCTCCGAGGAGGCGTCCCGGAGGTGGTTCGCGACGAGCGCATCGCCCGCGACGGTCACGTCCTGGAGCACGGCGTCGGTTTCGGGAACCGTTTCCGCGAACGTCTCGGGGTCGAGGTCCTCACCCTCCGCAAGCGTCGCCAGGTCGGCTGTCAGCACGCGGGAGAAATCAGCCTCGTAGTTGGTGAGGAAATGAACCGCATCGTCACCGACGTGCGGGCCGAACGTGGCGTCGTAGCCAGTCAGCAGCGGGACGAGTGGGCCGTCAGCTTCGGATTCGTCAGCGTCGGCCTCCAGCCCGTCGGCGTCAGGTTCGACCCGGTAGATCTCCGAGTGAGTCGTGCCCTCGTGGATTGCCGCGAACAGCGTCCCGGACTCCTCGTCGATTTCGAGTTGGGGCCACGCGTGCTCGGAGAAGTCGTCGGTGATCAGGTCGTCCTCTGCGGGGTCGTCGCCGTGTTCGTGGTAGTAGAGCGCCTTGTCGAGTTGGTCGCCCTCGCCAGCATCCTCCATCTCGCCCTCGGCTGGGCCCCCGGTCCGGACCGAGTAGAAGCCGTCGTCTGTCCACGCGAAGCCGCCGGGGTTGACCCGGCCACAGTTCGGAACCACGTCCAGCCAGCGGCCGGTCTGGGTGTCGACGACGCGCACGTCGTACTGCTCCTCGCCGCCCTCGTCGTAGCCGTAG
>CAYXXM010000148.1:0-5635 GCA_964469085.1 uncultured Haloferacaceae archaeon | reverse complement strand
GGCCCCGATTACGCTCGGCGCCGGCCTCGGCATCGACGATTTCGACGCCGTCGCCACGCTGGGGGCGACCTGCGACCGGCTCGGCCTCGACGTCATCGAGGCCGGAAGCGTCGTCGCGTGGACGGTACTCGCCTCCGAGGCCGGCCTCGTCGAGGAGTCTGTCGCCTTCGGTGACGGCGAGGCCGCTCGGGAGCTCATCCTGCGAGTCGCGTCCCGAGACGACGACCTGGCCGACGCGTTGGCGGAAGGCGTCGCCGCCGCGGCGGCCCGATTCGTCGGGGAGACCACCGAGGCGCGTGGCGCCTCGGAACAGAGCGGTGAAGCCGCGGAGGAAAGCGAGGTCCGAAGCGCCTCGGACCGGAGCGGCGCAGCCGCGCAGGCCTCTCAGGACGGCACAGGCCTAACGGGCGAGGAACTGATGCCGACGGTGAAGGCAATGTCCCTGCCCGGCTACGACCCGCGCGGTGCGGCCGGGATGGCGCTTGCCTACGCGACGAGCGACCGCGGCGGCTGCCATCGGCGCGCGCGCCCGATTGAAGACGAGGTGTTCGCCGACCGCTCGCGCACGGAGACGGTGCAGCGGGTTGCTGACTCCCAGACCGCCCGCTCGGTGCTCTGGAGCCTCGTGGCAGACGATTTCCTCGGCGACGTCCTCCGGGACGACCTGGGGGCCGAATGGCTGCGTGCGGTCGGCATCGACCACGACACTGAGTCGCTGGACCGTGCCGGCGAGCGCATCTGGACGCTCGTGCGACTGTTCAACGCCCGCGAGGGGTTCGACCGCTCGGACGACGAACTCCCCGCGCGACTGCGCCACCCCCGTGAGGACGGCGCCCACATCGACCCCGATGCGTTCGACGAGACGCTCGACGCCTACTACGATTACCGTGGGTGGGGCCGCGACGGACTCCCCACCCCGGCACTCGTCGAGGCCCTTGGGCTGACAGACACCGTCGACGACGAAACGCCGCTGTCAAGCGGCTACCGCGCCGCCGAACCGGCCGGGGAGGAGTGAGCGAACGGAGAATGACCGACAGAATCGACCTCGACGACATCGACCAGCCGGACGACGACGGCGACGAGGCCGGACCGAACCGTGGCGACTGGCTCTGGCGTGGCGACGGCAGTCCGGACGAGGAGCCGGACGAACCCGACTACGGGGTGGATATCGGTGCGGACGATATCGGGGCCGACGACGCCTCTACCCCGCGCATTCCGCGGGAGAATGACGACAGACCAGTCGGCGTCCCCGTCGAGAGCGGGGGAGCGGGTGGGTCCGCAGCGAGTTCAGGTGAGGCGCCCACGGGCGGGGTGCCCCCGACCGCGGCGGAGCGAAACGCCGACGGGGACGGAGCATCGGGGGAGGACGGAGCATCGGGGGAGGACGGAGTATCGGAGGAGGGCGGGAAACCGAACGAGGGGACGGAATCAAACCAGGACGAGAGCCCGTCGGCAGCCTGGAGTGAGGCCGCAGAGGAGCATGGCGCGGCGACAGAAGCCGGGGAGGGCCCCACCCCCGGCTCACCATCCGAGACTGACGCCGACCCGGCTGCCGCCAGCAACGCCTCGGAGACCGGCCACTCGCGCGGTGAGGAGTGGGCGAACGCCGAACCGGTGACCCAATCCGAGTCGACGCCTGGCGCAGCGTCTCACGGCTCCGCACCGTCCACGAAGGCTGAGATGACGATGGCGATCTCCTACCGCGCCATTCGCCGGCTGGACAGCGTCCACGCCGCAGTGGCCGACGCCGAGGGCTGGACCGACTATCTCGGCATCGTTGGCGACGTCGACGCAACGGTTATCAACAAGTACCAGCGCGACAACGTGCTGGACCTGGATTTCTTCAACGGTTCGGGCACCGGTCCGGCCGAGCGCCTCGCGGCGGTCGGCCCCAATTCGATGTTCTACGCCGACCGGATGGTGCTGGTCGGCGTCGACGAGCGCGAGCAGGCATGGGCCCAGGAGGCCGACTGGGAGTTCATTTCGCTCGCGACGGCGGCGGCGGAGGCCGGTTGGGAAACCAGCGACGGCTGAGTCGTCGTCTGGGCAACCAGTGACGGTCTGATCGGCATCTGGGGAATCAACGACTGCTGAGTCGCCGGCTGAGCGAGGGGTTCTCCTGCGGACGGTCTCCCGCATCCGTGGCTTTTTGGCCTATCGCCCCGCTACTTGTTAGCATGAGTCTGAGAGATGCACTGGAACAGTCGCGCCTGCTGACCATCGGCGTGCTTGCCGGCATGGGCTGGCTGGTGTTCACCGCAGCCCAGGTGCTCGGCAAGATCAACTACTGGAACCCGGCCGATGTCGGCCAGACGGCCCCGGCTGGCGTCGTTGGCCTCGGCGTGCTCGTCGCCATCCTGCTGTTCTCGCTGGCGCTGTTCAGCGGGCTGAGCCACGACGAGCCGACGGCGGACGCGTGGCCGCCGGAGGACGCCGACGACGCCACCTGATGGGGGAGTTCGTCTGCAGCCAGTGCGAAACGTTTGCCCGCTTTGCGGACAAACACAACGCGTTCTACACGGAGTGTCCGGTCTGTGAAGAGGTCACCCTGTGGGAACTCGCGTTCGAGGACGACGCGGTCGGGGTGGAGTTCTGATGGCGCTCTCCGTCAGTATCGGGGACCGACTCGTCGACGCCGCGGCCGAGTGGGCCGAAACCCGAATGCAGGAGCCCGACGCGGCGCTCGAACAGAAGCTCGAACAGGCGCTGCTGGAGGTCGAGCATCTCGCCTCCGGCTCCACCGAGGTGGCGTTCGAACTGGATGAGGAGACCCTCGAGTACGAGCCGAGCGAGGAGCTTTCGGCGCTGTTGAACGAGCAGGCCGAACGGGTGGATTCCGAGCCCGCGACGGTGCTCGAACTCCATCTGGAGCTGTTCGCCCGGACGTTTCTCCCCGACGACTCGATCCAGGCCGGGGCGGGACCGGGCGCGCCGGTCGACCCCGAGGACTGGTGAGGGACAACGACTAAGCCCCACCCGCCCGTCATATGCCCCCATGGTCAACAGAGATAGTGGCTGGCGACCCGAGGGTGCGATGGATGCCTTCGGCGGCTACGAGATTTGGGAGTACAACGTCGGCCCCCACGAGATCAACGAAGGCGAGGTCGACGGCGAGATCGACTTCGGCGAGTACCTTGAGGACGGGGACGAGGAGGCGTTCCCCACCTCGGTCGACGACCTCGACGACGAGTAAGGCGGCTCCTCAGGACCGGGTTTTCGTGGCTCGTGACTTTCCGACAGCCCGACTGATGAGTCGCTGCGCTGTCCCTCAATCGCGGTAGCAAGAACTGGCCGAACAGCCCCGAGAGCGGACACTGTTGAAACGGGGTTCAGAGCAGCTGGGCGATTATTTCGTCCTCGAACGCGACGGTCCCGGCGGCGATGTGGGCGGCCGCGCGGAACAGCGGCTCGTCCGTTCGGTCGGCGAGATGGTCGGTGAACTCCTCGACCCAGGTCAGCAGATGCTCGTCGAGGAAGACGCGCTCGAAGCCGACAGTCTCCTCGGCGCCGGCGCGCTGGCGCTCGATGAGGTGGCGCAGGAACGCGAACTCCACGGCGATGTGGTCGTTCTCCTCGCCGTACTCCTCGGGGGGACTCCAGCCGGCCGCGCCGTAGCTCGCCTCCACGTCCGCGAGCCCCTCGCCGATGAACTCCGTCTCCTCCCGGTAGAACGTCTCGTGGGGGAGTACGTCGGGTCGCGGGCCGACCATGATGTTGGTGTACTCCTTGGCGAGTTCCGTCTCGACCCCACCGGGGTCCCGGTCCTTGTTCGCCTCGATGAAGGCTCGAAGCGCCTCGAACCCGGTGTCGAGATGCTCGTTGACGGCTTCGCCCGGCGTCTCGGTCTCGCCGGTCAGCAGTCGCTCGATAAACGGCTCGTCGGGCGTGTCGTGGAACACCTCGATGACGAAGTCGACGAGCTCCAGTCTGGCCTCGTAGACGGCGCTATCGTCCATCGTCCACCCCCTGGAACACCACAGCCGCACGACATTCGTCGCAGTACTCGAAGATGCTGTGTTCGGTGTCGCCGGCGACGCCCTCGACGAGGTCGCCCACCTCGTCGCGGACCGCCTCCATCGAGCCCACGCTGGTGAAGGGCGTGCCACAGCGTACGCACTCCAGCATCTCGCCTTCGAACACCGACTCCCACTCCTCACCGTCGCGGTTCTCCGGGAGTCGCGAGCGGTCCAATCCGGGGTCTATCTTGATGGCGCCCTCCGGACAGCCGCTCTCACAGAGCTCGCAGTTCACACAGTCGGCGTGATTGAACTGCAGCTCCCCCTCGGCCGTGCGCTGGATGGCGTCGGTTGGACAGAGCGTCGTACAGGTCGGCGTGAGGTTGCAGTCGTCGGACACGGACATTCGCCCGAACGTGTCCAGTCCCCGAATCAGGTCCCGCTCGGGCTCGGTTTCGTCCAGAATCACCCGGAGTGACTCCAGCGCCCAGTCGTGGGTCGAGAACGGCTCCCGCGCGGAGTCGGGCCGGCCGGTCCCGGTCGCCTCGTGCTCGCCCGTCGACAGCGGCGAGGGGTCGAGTCCGGAGGTGAAGGCGTCGAGTTCCGCGGCGAAGCTCGCGGGGTCGTCGCCATCGGGTGCGAAGAACGCGGTTCGGATGCCGAGCCCGAGATCGCCCGTCGCGACGTTCATTCGGTCGACGAGTTCCTGCTTCGGGTCGGGCCCGGAGTGGAGACAGGCGTCGCCGCAGCCGACGATGGCGACGCCGTCCGCGCCGGCGGCGAGCGCGTGGAGGACCTGTGCCTCGCCGACGGTGTCCGTACAGTTCACGCGCACGGGAAGGATGGGGTCGTACGATGCGTCTTCGCCCCTCCCGGCCTGTCGGCCGTACGCGTTCAGCGCGTCCGCCGCTCTCTCGGAGCAGACGAACGCCAGCACCGGCGACTCGATGCCGGCGCCGTCGCCGAGGACGGAGGAGAGCCGGCCGCCCCGGTCCACGTCGAGCACCGATTCGACCTCGCGCGCGAGGCGCTCGTTGCTCGGGTCCCGAAGCTCGACCGCCCCGGTCGGGCAGGCGGATGTGCAGGCCCCACAGTTCATGCAGGCAGTTTCGTCGAACGCCACCGTATCAACCGCCGGGCGAGCGACGGCTTCGTGCGGGCAGGCGTCCGTACAGCGGGTACAGCCCTCGACGCCGGAATCGCCGGACGCACAGAGCTCCATGTCGATATCCAGATGCTGGGGTTTGGAGATGCCGCCGAGCTGGCTCTCGACGGCCGCGGCGACGCCACCGTCGAAGTGGCTGAAGTAGCCGAGCTGGCCCCCCCGGCCCTTCCGCGGCCCGCCGGGGTAGACCACCTGGTCGGCCTCGATGGTTCGTTCGACGCCCTCTGGCTCGATGGCGTCGACGGGACAGCAGTCCAGATACTCGCCATTTGGTGGGTCGGGGACGATGTCGACGGGGTAGCTCGTCACCGCCTCGTCGGGGCCCAGCCGGACGCAGTCCATGCAGCCGATACACTCCTCGGTCACCCGGGCCTCGAGTGTGAGTTCGAAATCGCCGAAGCGGCCGTCGACGGCCTGGACCCGACCGCGCTCGACGGTGATGTCGTCGAAGTCGTAGTCGGCATCGCCGGAACCGGCGAACTCCTGCCCATCGGCGATGAGCGTCACGTCGATG
>CAYXXM010000147.1:0-5675 GCA_964469085.1 uncultured Haloferacaceae archaeon | reverse complement strand
CGTGCAGGCCGGCCTCGATTACGACGTCGTCCGGGATGAACTCGAAGCCCAGATCAACCGGCTCGGCGATGACCAGTTCGCCACGTTCGCGAACGAGGCCTTGGTCGAGCTCGAGCAGCGATACGGGGTGACAACCCCGGTCGAGGACCGCGTCCAGGAGCTCACGAATAGGTACTACCGGGGGCTCGAAGTCCTCCAGACCCTCGACGAACCGATGACCGTCGAAGAACTAGCCGCCGATCTTGGAATAGATATCGATGAAGTCCGAGACAGTATCGCGTATCTTGCGGAATTCGACCGGGTACGCCGAGAAGGCGACACAGTCAGTCCCGTGGAGTAGTCCGGTCTCCACCGCTACTCAGAGGGAAGCCGGCCATCTCGTCGGGGAACACGTCCCCGTTTGCTTTCGTGATTCACCGACGCATATGCTTGCAGCCACCATCGGGTGTTCGCTGCTGCCAGTCGGGAGAGGTACACGACTCGCCGATGACGTCGACTACGTACCGGTTCCCAGATGCGGACTGCACCGCGTACTGACCACCTTTCGAGAGCAGTGAGACGTCCATCACTTCGTTGACCCCGCGCTGGGTCCGTGGTTCGCTATCGGCCTGTTGATGTGGGACATCGTCGACCGCCTTACGCCGGAACGACCGTAATCTGCTGTTTGCGGTCGATGGCGTCCTCCAGTTCCTCGGCGATGGCCGAGCCGCGGGAGACCTGCACGTCGCCGCCGCGGCCGACCGTCGCGGTGAAGAGGTAGTCGCCGCCGGCGCGGACCTCGACGGTCTCGCCGACGTGTTCGTCGAGGCGGATGACCACGTGGCGGGCGGTGATTTCGGGCTGGACGACCTCACCCTGGGGCTCGCCGACGGTCGCGGGCTCCCCGCCGCCATCGGGATTGGGGTTCTCCGCGTGGGTCCGCACGTCGATGTCGATGCCGAGGCGGTCCTCGATATCGCTGATGCGGCCGCCGCCTTTGCCGATGACGTAGGAGATGTCGTCCTCCTCGACGTAGACGATTGCTCGGTCCTGGCCCTGCAGTTCCACGTCGACGTGACCGCGCGCGACCGAGTGGATCTCCCGCTCTATCTCCTGGGTGGCGAGCTGGCTGACGCCGCTGGCTTCGCTCTCCTCCTCCTCGAGCGGGACCGTGACGACCTGGCGGTTGAACGTGTAGATCTCGTACTTCGGCTTGCCCGTCTCGTGGTCGCTGACGAGGATGACGGGACGGGCGAGGTCCTCGGCGGTGAGGCCGGCAGGCACTTTCACCTCTGTCGTCACGTCGTAGACGGTGTGGACCTGGCCGGCCTCGATGTAGACGACGGTGTCGACCACCTGGGGAATCATCCCCAGTTCGACGCGGCCGACGAGGCGCTGGAGCGCGTCGATGGCGCGGGTGGCGTGGACGACGCCGATCATGCCGACGCCCGCGAGGCGCATGTCCGCGAACGTCTCGAAGTCGCTGGATTTCCGGACCTCGTCGTAGACGGTGTAGTCCGGGCGGACCATCAGCAGCGAGTCCGCAGTGCTCTCCATCGAGCCGCCGAGTTCGGTGTACTGCGTGATCTCCGCGCCGACCTGGAGGTCGCGGGGCTTCTCCATCGTCTTCACGGCGAACTCCTGGTCGTTCAGGTACTCGGCGACCGCCTGGGCGAAGGTCGATTTTCCGGCCCCTGGCGAGCCCGAGATGAGGACGCCGCGCTGCTGTTCGGTAAAGCGGTCCTTCAGCTCTCCGGCGAGCGCGTAGTCCTCGATGTCGGTCTTGGCGATGGGCCGAACGGCCGTGATCTCGATGGCGTCCGAGAACGGGGGTTGGGCGACTGCGACGCGGTAGTTGCGGTACTGGACGATATCCATCCCCTCGTCCGTGAGTTCGATGAAGCCGCTGGCGGAGGCGCGGGCGGTCTCGATGACGTCGGTCGCCCACTCCTCCATCTGGGCCTCGCTCGTCGGCTCGTCGTCGATGGCCCGGTAGCTCATCTCGCCGAGCTCGCCACGCTTGGCTTTGGGGGGCGTGTTGGCCCGGAGGTGGAGGCTCATCGTGTCCTCGGTGAAGAACTCCTCGATTTCGAGGGCCTCCGTCTCCGGTTCGGCCTCCTCGGTGTCGACGACAGGCTCGACGTAGTCCACGTCGAGGCCCTTCGCGCGAGCGACCTCGGCCTGCACGCCGTCGCTGGTCAGCAATGTGGCAGCGTGCTCGGTCGCGACGCCCCGGATGCGGGCGTCGATCTCCCCCTCGCCGGCGGCATCGGTTTCTGCGCTGGTCGGTCGGCGACCGACGTACTCGACCTGGATGGTCCCGTCGTCGGCGTACTCCGCGAGGCGCTGCAGCTCCTCGAGCCCGTCCCAGCCGGGCGTGTAGCCCGCGTTCGCCTGGGCTTCGAGTTCACCCACGACCGCTTCGGGGATGGAGACGGTTGCCCCGTCGTAGCGGCCGTCGGCAACACGTTCGGAGACGCGGCCGTCGATTACTGCACTGGTGTCGGGAACGACGTTCACACTGACAGTTGGCGGGCGACACGCAAAAGGGTGTATACCGCGGCGCCCGGTCGGCGGGCACGGCCCCGATGGCTGGAGAATCGCCAACTCGTGAGATGGTCTCCGGTGCGTGTGATGGTCGCCAGTGCGAATGATGGGGGTTCCGGCTTCCCGAGCGTTAAGCCCGTTCCGTCGGACCCACCCAGTATGTCCGACCACACCGAGGAACTGGTCGACCTGACCCGCGACCTCGTGCGGATTCCGAGTCACGAGGCGGAAACCGCGGCCGGCGACCGCATCGAATCCTGGCTCCGCGCCGAGACCGAGGCAACCGTCGAACGGGACGACGCGGGCAATGTGCTCGCTCAGCGGGGGCCACCAGACGCGGAATCGTCCGCCCAGCGCGGGCCATCCGACGCGGATTCGCTCGCCCTCGTCGGCCACCACGACGTCGTCGCGCCGGCGGCGTCACAGGTTGTCGATGCAGGCGAAACCTACCGGGTCGAAAAACGCGACGGCCGGCTCCACGGCCGGGGGACCGCCGACATGAAGGGCGCCGTCGCGGCGTCGATGCTCGCGTTCCGGGACGCGGATTCGGACTGCGAGCTCTGGCTCATCTCCTTCGTCGGTGAGGAGGTCGGCGGCGAGGGCGCAAGGGCGTTTCTCGAGCGAACCGGCCCGGCTGACCGCCCCGACTACGCTGTCGTCGGTGAGGGGTCGACCAACTACTCCGGGCCAGGGGTCACCGACGTGGTCGTCGCGCACAAGGGCCGGCGCGCGAGCACGGTGACTGCGTCGGGACGGGCCACCCACGCCAGCCTCCCCGAGGAGGGGGTGAACGCGATCTACCGCGCGAGCGACGCCGTCGATGTCGTCCGGTCGCTCGACGCGCCATCGGCGACCGTACTCGGCGAACCGCTCTCTGGCAGCATCGCCGTCACCGAAATCGACGGCGGCTCGGATTGGAACGTCATCCCGGACGAGTGTGCGGTCACCGTCGACGAGCGAACCGTGCCGGGCGAGCGGGCGGCGCTGGCGGAGACCGAAGCGGTCGAGGGCGTCGAGTGGACCGTCGAGCAGGACCTGCCGCCGATGGCCTGCGACGACGACGCGTTCGCCGAGCGCGTGCTCGGTGCGGCGCGGGCCGCCGCCGAGACGGGGACGCCGGAGACTGTCACGAAGCCCCACGCCACTGACGCCGGCTGGTTGGCTGCGGCGGGCGTGACGACCGTCGTCGCCGGCCCCGCCGAATCCGGGGAGGCACACACCGACAGCGAATCAGTGAGTATCGAGGCACTGGCGCGCTGCTACCGGCTCTATCGCGAAGTTGCTGACAGACGCTGAACGGCGGTCGAAAACGTCGTGGCCGACGAGAACACCAGCCGGGTGACCGACGGTGGTCACCCGGCCGGCCCGCCGGGCCCATAGGTCAGGACGTCGTTGCGATACGGATCGTCTCCATTACTGGTTCACAGTCGGTTCGACTCCCGTCCGCTACGACGGTAGTTCCCGTCGGAAACCTCCTCACCGAGGTTTCACGTCTACGTTAGTCAGTAACACACTAAATGGTACCGCCCAGAGACGCCGGTCCTCAGCTAGTACGTCGTTCCCGGGCCAGTACGCCGTTCCCCAGCCAGTACGTCGTTCCCCGGGCTCGCGGCAGGGAGGTAGCTGGTCGGCGAACCCGAATGTCACCAGCGCCGACTCGCCATCCGTCGGGGCTGTGGCCTCAGACAGAGAACTCGAAGATGGCGTCGCCAACGTGGTGGAGCGATTCCACGACTTTGCCGCTGTCGCCGACCATCTCGTCGCCGTCGACCTGCGCGCGGCCCACCGCCAGCGCCTTGCCGTGGCTCTCCTCCTCGATGACGACGAGGTCGCCCGCATCGATGGACTCGTCGGCCGCGGTGATGCCGGGGCGCATCACGTCGGCGCCGTCGCTGACGAACGACACCGCGCCCGCGTCGACGGTGACGGTCCCCGTTTCGGGCGGGTGGTGGTTCGCTCCCTGGACCGAGAGGAACGGGTCGTCCTCGTAGTAGAGCACGTGGGGCTCGCCGTCGACGAGCACGACGTCGAAGGTGCTGTCCTCCAACTCCACCAGTTCGTACGTGTCGGCGTCGAGTTCGACGCCCAGTCCCGCTTCGAGCGCGGTCTCGAGCTCGTCCACGGCGTCACTCCGTAGGTGGTGACGAGAGCTGACTTCCATGCCTGGAGATGCGCCGGCTCCGGGCATAAATCGCCCGCTCCCCCGGTGGGTCGACGGCACCGAGCAAGGGCAAAGTGGCTACCGGGTCTGTCACCGGCCATGTGGCGTCGGCAGTCGGATCGCTCTGAGCAGACCGTCGTCTGCATCGCCTGCGGCAACAGTCTGCTCCGAGAGGCGGCCCGGGAGTACGACAAGGAGGGCGACCGCTGGAACCGACGGGACAGGGAGTTCGAATACCTCTGCAAGGGGTGGCCGAGCTAACCCACCAGCCCCGGCGCGGACTGGAGGAGACCCTCGGTGGTGTGGCTTCCCCCGGGCAGAATGTCGAGGCATTTGTCGCGCGCTATCTCGCCGCGGAAACCGGCACGGAGTGCGACCAGTAGCGGTTTCGGTGCCAACCTGTCCGACCCTGGTGGGTCACCCACGACGATTGCGCCGGCCCCGAAACGCCTACCTGTTGGCTCCTCCAACCCGGTTGCATGACTGACACCGAGGACGCGCAGGCCCAGGCCGGCACCGCCGAGGGCCAGGGCCCCGTCCGGATTACGCAAGCCCTCGACGATGCGCTCGAAGCGAAGCGCGAGGAGCTGTTCGCCGAGTTCGAACTCCGGGACGAGTTCCCCGACGCGGTGCTCCGGGAGGCCGAGCGCCGCGTCGAGAACGTCGAGCAGGAGATTCAGGACGAGATCGACGAGCGCCGGGACCTCCGGGACCTGACGGCCTGGACCACTGACCCGGCCGACGCCCAGGACTTCGACGACGCCATCTCGGTCGAGCGCCGCGAGGACGAGTACGTCCTCTGGGTGCATATCGCCGACGTGAGTCACTACGTCCACCCGGACTCGCTCATGTGGGAGGAGGCCGTCGAGCGCGGGAACACCGTCTACCTGCCGGGGTATACGGTCCACATGCTGCCGTCCACGCTGGCCGAAACGGTCTGCTCGCTCGTCGCGGGCGAGGACCGACTGGCCCACACCGTCGAGATGCA
>CAYXXM010000146.1:508-5721 GCA_964469085.1 uncultured Haloferacaceae archaeon | reverse complement strand
GCGGCCCCCTCCAGCAGCGTCGCCGTCACCGAGGCCGTTCGCTTTGACCTGGACGCGGTGATGCCGGTGACGTGGAAGTAGTCGGTGTCCTGGACCACGTCCAGCGGCAGGTTCGCGGCCTTGACCTCCGTGAAGGCGCTGTCGGCGTCATGCCGGACGGTGGTCCCGTCCCGCGGCTTGACGCCGGCCGCCACGAAGGCAGTGGCCAGTTGGTGGGTCTCATCGCCCCACGTCACCCCGGTACGCACCCCGTGGCTCCGGAGTGCGTTCACGACCCGGCGACCGAGCGGCGAGTCCGGGAGGCTGGAGAGCCAGACGGCGTCGGTGTCCAGCGCGGAGGCAGCGATGGCGGCGTTGGCCTCCGGACCGCCCGCGTCGGCGTCGAACGCGTCTGCTCCCGCGACGGTGTGACCGCGGCGGGGTCGGAGGCGGAGGGTGGCCTCTCCAAAGCTTACGAGATTCGTCATGGTCGAAGGGAACAGTCGCCGTCGTGATAAATCCTCGCGGGGGTCCCTATTCGGTAAGCGGGAGCACGAGCAAGAACAGTATCGGACTGAGGACGAACACGACCAACCCGAGTATCGCGAGGTCGAAGAACATCGTTTCCTCCCACGCCGGTATCGTGGTGTAGCTGGTGGCGTACCCGCCCGCCTCGCCAACGAACAAAAGTGTCAGCCCGAGCACGACACCGGATTTCGCTGCGCTGACGTAATCGATGTCACCGTATCGTCCCATTTCGGTGGAACGTTCGATGCCGTCACGCATCAATTTTTCCAACGAAATCGATTTAGGTCGGTAGGCGGAACGGTGCTGTATGCGTGGAGAACTCATCGACCTCACACTCGAGTTCGCATCGCTGCTGCTCTATGCGGCCGTTTCGGCGTTGCTGACGTACGAAGGATTGCTCTCGGAACTCACCGCCATCGGACGCTTCAGCACCGGCAGCGTTGGGCTCGGTGCGTGGTACCTGTTCATGGGCGGGCTGGCGCTCTATGCCGGCACTGTGCTCATCGGGCGGGATATTCTCTGGCGACGCGCACACTCCCGATTGCGGTAGTCGGACGAGTTCGCCGATTGCGGGATACGGAATACCGACCGAGCAGGAGGGTCGGTCCAGCGTGGACTCGACGAACTGTGGCGGCTTTGAGAAAACGGATTGATTGGCTATTTCGGTTGCGGCGGAACGGCGTCGTTACTGCGTCTCCAGTTCCCGTTCGAGGTCACGGAGCCGGTCGACCCGGTTCTCCGTGCTCGGGTGGGTGCTGAACAGTTTCCCGATTATCCCCGACTTGATGGGGATGACGAAAAAGGCGTTCATCTCGGCGGCTTCGCGCAGGTCCTCGTCGGGGACGCGGTCCATCCGGCCGTCGATGGTGAGCAGCGCCGACGCCAGGGCGCCCGGATTGCCGGTGATGGTCGCGGCGCCGCGGTCGGCGGCGTACTCCCGGTAGCGCGAGAGTGCCCGTATGAGCAGGAACGAGACCACCCAGACGACGAACGAGGCGGCGATGGCGACCAGCACCTGACCGCCGCCCTGTCGGCTCCGGCCGCCGCCGAAGAAGAAGCCGAATCGCACGACCATGAACGCCAGCGTCGAGAGGAACGAGGCGATGGTCATCACCATCACGTCGCGGTTCTTGACGTGGGCGAGTTCGTGAGCCAGCACGCCCTCCAGCTCCTCGTCGTCGAGCGACCGCAGCAGGCTCTCGGTGACACAGACGGTGGCGCTCCGTTTCGACCGCCCCGCGGCGAACGCATTGGGGATATCCGTGTCGGCGACGGCGACAGTCGGCTTCGGCAGACCGGCCTGCTGGGAGAGCCGTTCGACCGTCGCGTGCAGCTCCGGATATTCCGACGGCTCCACTTCGCTCGCGCCCATGCTGTACAGCGCCAGTTTGTCGCTGAAGAGGAACTGAGCGAGCGAGAACACACCGAAAAACAGCACCAGAATCAGCAGGCTGCCGGTGTAGGCCCAGAGCACGCCGAGGAAGACGACGTAGAGCAGGCCGAGCAACAGCATCGTCAGCGCCATGCGGGCGCGCAGGCCCCAGTCGGGTTGCCACTCCATGTCTGTGGATTCGTGGGTGGAGACTTAAACCCTCTCTGCCGGGGCTGACGGCCATCCGTGGCCGACCCGTATGCGCGACGCTTTTCAGTCGGAACCGCCCACAGTGAACAATGACGAAGTCGGCGAAGTTCTGCCCTCGCTGCGGCGACGACGTGCCCGAGCGGCCCGAACCGCTCCCCGGCGAGCCACGCGACCGCGACGCCGGCCTCTGTGACGCCTGCTACTTCGAGCAGTTCGAGATGGTCGACGCGCCCGACCGCATCGAGGTGCAGGTCTGTGCACAGTGCGGTGCCGTGCGGCGGGGCAACCGCTGGACGGACGTCGGCGCGCAGGACTACACCGACATCGCCGTCGACGAGGTGACGGAGGCGCTGGGGGTCCACCTGGAGGCCGAGCAGGTGCAGTGGGGCGTCGACCCCGAGCAGGTCGACCAGACCACCATCCGCATGCACTGCAGCTTTTCGGGGGTTGTCCGCGGCACACTCGTCGAGGAACAGGTGGTCGTCCCGGTGAAGGTCTCACGTGGAACGTGCGACCGGTGTGGCCGCATCGCCGGTGGCTCCTACGCCGGCGAGGTCCAGATTCGCGCGGCGGAGCGGAGCCCAACCAGCGAGGAACAGCAGGAGGCGGTTGAGATTGCCCACGAACTGGTCGCGGAACGTGAAGCGAAAGGCGACCGCGAGGCGTTCGTCACCGAGGTCGACGAAACCAGCGACGGAACGAACGTCAAGCTCTCGACCAACAAGCTGGGTCGGGAGCTCGCCCGACGGGTCACCCAGGAGCTGGGTGGCGATTTCGAGGAGTACGCGACCCTCGTAACCGAGGATAGCGACGGCAACGAGGTGTATCGCGTCACCTTCTCGGTTCGGCTGCCGCGCTACCGCCCCGACGAAATCATCGACCCCGAGGACGGCGACGGCCCGGTCCTCGTCACCTCCGTCACGGGGAACCTGAAGGGGCTTCGACTCGCTTCCGGCGAGCGGTACGAGGCCAGTTTCGAGGACGAGGACGCGCCCGACGCCGAACGGCTCGGCACGCGGGCCGAGTCCGAGAGGACCACCGTCGTCGCCGTCGAGGACGAACACGCGGTCCAGGTGCTGGACCCCGAAACCTACGAGACGGTGAGCATCGCCCGGCCCGACTTCTTCGACGCTGACGCCGACGAGGTGCCGGTGGTAACATCGCGGTCCGGGCTGTACATGATTCCCGAGGAGGGGTAGTGGCGTGAGAACTAAGCCCTCACGCCCGCGTGTTCCCGTATGAACCGCCAGCAGCTCCTCGCCATCGTCCTCACGGTGTTGATGCTCGGTTCCTCCGTCGTGTACTCGTTCTCGCTCTTTTGAGCCCGATTGCGCACCGATTGCGTCACCCCAAGATGGACTGCGCTACTGCGTCATCGTGGGATGGACTGCTCCCACCGGGGAGCGGTCAGTACACCGCGTCAACGATCTCCTGGTCGAGTTCGTCGAACGCCGCGAGGTAGGACCGGCGTTCCTGGCGAAGCTGCTGGGCCTTCCGCTCGTAGTCGTCGACGACCGCCGGGACGCGATACGCATCCATCGACAGCCCCGGAACCGATTGCGGAACCAGCAAGGGGACGTCGGTCTCGTCGGTCCACGAAACCGTTCCGCGGGCAAGTTCGCGCAGAATGGTGACCGACTCCTCGACACCGACGTCGACAGCGTCGTCGCCCGCTCCCACCTGCCCGGTGTTCAACACGTACGCCTCCACGTCGAGGCTCTCAATCAGCTCGTGGAACCGGTTGCCTTCCTGCCCTTCGGGGCCGATGATGAAGGGGTTCGTGCCGACGACGCGAATCGCCTCCCCTGCGCTGGAGGGATCCCCGGCGCTCGTTTCGATCGATTCGCCGAGCATGAACGCGGCGGCCGCCTGGGACGCCGAGAGCTTCGCGACCGGGGGCATGAGCGTATTGCGCGTGATGAAGAACACCTGGTCCACGGTGTCCAGGTCGATTTCGTCGACCGCCGACCCGAGGTGGTCGCGGCTGATGACGGCTCGCCCGTTCGGGGTGTACCGTCGGCTGTCGAAGTCCACGGCCCCGTCGGCGTCGACGTCGACGTTTTCGAGGACGGCGGATTCGTTGGTGACCGCGCTGTACAGTTCGGGTTGCTGGGCTCGGTCGAGGCCGAACGTCTTGACGTAGAGACCCTGGCCCTCGCTGCCGGCGACGGTGCCGTCAGGGAGGAGTGCACAGACGTCGTCCTGGAGCATCTCGGCAGATTCCGGCTCTTCGAGGCCGAGGCCGTGGGCCGTTAGCGTGGATTTCCCGGTGGCGGAGAGTCCGAGAAACAGCTGCCCGACAGTCTGGAGCGTTCCCGCCGGCGTTCGGGCCCTGACACGTTTGCTCCCCGCGTGGAGTCCGAGTCCCCCGTCCTGTTTGGCCCGGTGCATGAACAGCCGGAGGAACGATTTCTTCGCCTCGCCGGTGTAGTCGCTGCCGAGTACGACCGTGAGCCCCTGGTCGGGGAGGATTCGGACCGCAGTCTCCTCGTGGTCGGGCAACTGGACCGTCTGGAAGTCGGGGTCCGGGGTCGGATCGGCAACGGGGTCGAAGAGATTCGCCCATGCGAGTGCAATCCGTCCATACTGCATCGGGACGAACAGGCGGCAGACGAACGATTGCTCCGGGTGACGCCCGACCTGTCGGTCCAGACAGACCAGTTCGGCCGTCTGGAGCGCGTCGAGGGCCTGCCCGACGTAGCTGTCGTCGCTGGTCGTGAACTCGTGGTCGTTCGCGTTCCGTGTCCGCCCGGCGTTTCGCGAGCGGGCCTCGCTCACGTAGGACGGTGACCCGAACTCGGTCGTGGCTTCGAAGTGGGACGAAAGCGCGCGGAGGCGGTCCAGCGACGGGTTATAGAGAACGTTTGCTGCGTGGGCTGGGTCGGGAACTGCTGTCGATGTGGCCGGGGACCTCCCGGTGTCGACCATGTGGGATGCAGATATTCATACACACATAACCATTTGGATAGCCGTCGGCTCGCGGCGTCGAAATGTACATCGTGTCGGGGCTGTCAGCCGTCGCTCCGACACGCCTCGGTGGGGCGACTGTTAGCCGTCGCTCCGACACGTCTCGGTGGGGCGACTGTTAGCCGTCGCTCCGACACGTCTCGGTGGGGCGACTGTT
>CAYXXM010000146.1:0-408 GCA_964469085.1 uncultured Haloferacaceae archaeon | reverse complement strand
AGCCGTCGCTCCGACACGTCTCGGTGGGGCGACTGTCAACCGTCGCGACGACACGCCTCGGTGGGGCGACTGTCAGCCGTCGCCCCACACGTCTGACAACGGGTGGTTCTTCCGTTCCTCCGCATCGGCCTCCGTTCGGTTCGACGGCGATCCGCTACCGGTATCCCGCGACGGCCCACTCGTCGACGACCCGGCCGATGTGTCACGCGAGGCCCCGTTGCGCTCACTGGCGCCCGATTGTGAGCGCCGGCCGCCGAAGGCGTTCGGGTCGGCATCGATGCCCGCCAGTGCGGCGTCCGGATCGACAGCAGGGAGCGACGGCGTCGAGAGCCGGTCGACCTGGTCTGCGAACCAGCCCGGCATGTCCACCCGCGCACGGTCGAACAGGTCCAGTAGCGACTCGTCGGC
>CAYXXM010000145.1:0-5757 GCA_964469085.1 uncultured Haloferacaceae archaeon | reverse complement strand
CAGCAGGGAGAGAGAAGGTGTGATGGCCCGAGCCCTTCATATCGCCCTCGCGGTGCTGGTCGTGCTTGCCGGCTGTAGCGGCGCGCCGTCGAGTGAGACGCCAGCCACAGATACCCCAACGTCGACCGACGAACCCGTCGGTACCTCGGGGTACGAGACGGATCTCGAGGTACGGAGCTACGAGGACGAGCCAGTAGCCCTGACCGTCAGCATCACCAGGAACGATACGGGCGAGCAGATCTTCCGGGAGAACCTTACCGTCGGCCCCGACGACGTGTACGACTTCGACATCCCCTTCCCCAAACCGGGTAACTACACCGTCCGCGCAGTTCGAGACGGAGCCGTCTACACGTACATCTGGGAACTGGAACGGACCGACCCCGGTTATGAACTCATCGTGGAAGCGAACGGCGGCCAGGTCTACTTCGGTAAGAGCGCCGCCTGAGCCCACCGCGACCGCTCCCTTTTCAGTCCCCCGCCGCGACGCCCGACCATGAACGCCGAGGACCTCGTTCCCCACCGCGCCGCGGAGTACTACCTTGGGAACGCGCCGAGCCTCGTCTGGATTCTCGTCGCCGACGCGCTCGGCTTCCTCGTCGGTGTTCGGTACTACGTCGAGACGATGCCCGCCGTCCCAACCTTCCTCTGGCCGCTCTACGGCGACTCGCCGACGGCGATGGCCCTGTTCGCGCTCTCGCTGGCGACGCTGCTTCCCAACCTCGGGAACCGGGTCGCGGACGCGGCCGTGAACCGCCCGCTCGCGTACCTCCACACGCTGGCCTTTGCCAGCCTCGTGAAATACGGGCTCTGGACGTTCGTCGCGCTGAATCTGCATCCGGAGCTCTACATCGGCTTCGGCCCCGCCGCGCTCTACAGCTACTGGGGCATTCTCATCACCCACGTCGCCTTCGTCGCCGCGGCGCTGCTGATTCCCGTCTACGGCGCGACGACCCGGGGCGCGCTGGGGGTGACGGCGCTGTTCCTGGTCGGGAACGACGTGTTCGACTACGGGTTCGGCTACTACCCACCGCTACGGTACGAGCCAGGGGTGGTGCTGCCGGCGGCGACAGTGGCGCTGACCGTCCTCACCGTCGGCCTCGCGTGGTGGCTGCTCCCCCGGCTCTCGGCCGCGACAGCCGGCCCGGCCAGGACATCGGACGGCGGCGAAAACCGGACGTAGCCGGCCGCTACGGCAGAATTGGGACTTACCTCACGTGAAGGCGGGGAGTGAGACAGCCTTTTTGCTCCCGATAGCCAAGCGTCAGTATGGACTCCGCGGTACTGCTGAACCTCCTCGGGAACGAGAACCGCCGGCGCATCCTGCGGTTGCTCTCCCACAAATCCTGTTACGTCACGGAGATCAGCGAGTATCTCGGGGTGAGTCCCAAGGCGGTCATCGATCACCTGCGGAAGCTGGACGAGGCGGGTCTCGTCGAGAGCCACACCGACGACCAGCGGCGGAAATACTTCCACATCGCCCGCTCGGTCCGGCTGGAGGTGAGCCTTTCGCGGCACGGGTTCGGCACCAAGAGCGCCTACCCCGCCAGCCGGAGCCTCGACATGAACGGGCGGTGTCCGCACCTCGATCTGAAGGTCGAACGCGAGCAGGAACAGGAGGGGCTGGAAGAGCTGGCCAGAGCGTTTGACCGGCTGGAATCACTCGAGAACGAGCTGTCGCTGGCCCAGCGCTGGGTCGACGGCCGCCTCAACGAGGTACTCGACCGGCTCAACACCCACATCGGCGCCGAGGCCGACTCGCGGTTCTACGCGGCGGTGCTGTCAGCGGTCGCGACCACCGACGGCTCCCTCCGAGACATTGCCGGCGAGGTGAACGCCGACCCAGGCTCCGTCGAGGAGGCGCTGGACCGACTGGCCGAGGGGGGGCTGGTCCGGAAAACCGACGAGGCAGGCGAGTGGGAACTGGGCTGACCGGTCACACCGGCCGAGTCAGGCCGTCCCGCAGGTCCCGCCCGAAGTAGTACCCCAGCAGCGACGCGGCCGCCCCGCTGCCCGCGCCGACGCCCGTGAGAGCGATGCCGTACTCCTGGAGCACCTCCACGCCGACCGGCAGGAACGCCCCAGTGAGCGACGACGAGAGCACCGCCAAGACCGCGACGACGGCGCCAGCGACGATGACTTCGGTATACTGCCGGCGCGACCGAACGAGACCGAGCAGGAACGTCGCGCCCACGATGCCGAGGATGCGACCGACGGTCCCCAGCAGGGGGATGAGACCACCGACGAACCCACCCACGACGACACCGGCGAGCGTGGCAGCCACCGCTATCAGGAACGCCCGAATCGAGAAGAGGCGGGCGAGGCGGCGACGAACGCCGCTGCGGCGACCGTCGGTGGTGCTCCCCTCCGTCTCCTCGGTCTCGTCGGGTTCCAGTTCGACTGACGACTGCATACAGGGAACTGTGCTCGCCGGCGACATGGCTCTTGTGCCGCCGCCGCGCCGGGAAACGGCTGCAGCCGTCCGCGACGAGAAGGCAGTTTCAAGTCCTGCCGCCAGGTACGCCACCGTATGAACCCAGGGGACCGCGTCCGCGTCGAGCACGCGGACGTCGTCGACGAGGGCGTCCTGATGCCCACCAGCGACGCCGAGCATCTCGTCATCAAACTCGACGGGGGCTACAACGTCGGTATCGCCCGCGAGGCTGCCGCGGTCACGGTCCTCGAAGAGGACGTCTACGACATCGAGGCGGGGAGCGGCGAGGGCGGCGACCGTTCGGAGATACAGTTCGACCCGGAGCTGCCGACGGTGGCGCTCATCTCCACCGGCGGCACCATCGCCTCGACGGTCGACTACCGCACCGGCGCTGTCACCGCACAGTTCGACGCCGAAGACGTGCTCCGGGCGGTGCCGGAACTCGCAGGCCGGGCGAACTACCGCGGCCGTGTCGTCGCCGACATCCTGTCGGAGAACATGACTCCGGCAGTCTGGCAGGACCTCGCGACCGCCGTCGAGGAGGAGGTCGCGGCCGGGGCCGACGGCGTCGTCGTGATGCACGGGACGGACACGATGCAGTTCTCCGCGGCCGTGCTCTCGTTCATGCTCGACACGTCGGTTCCCGTCGTCTTCACCGGGAGCCAGCGCTCCGCGGACCGGCCCTCGTCGGACAACGTGATGAACGCCGTCTGCGCGGTCGAGGCCGCAACGGCCGACGCCGCGGAGGTGCTGGTCTGCATGCACGGCACACCCTCGGACGACTGGTGTGCGCTCCACCGTGGCACGCGAGTCAGGAAGAACCACACGTCGCGCCGGGACGCCTTCGAGACGGTCGGCGGTGCGCCACTCGGACGCGTTGACTACGACGCCGCAACGGAAGCAGACGACGAACACGGCGCTGGCGTTCACCTCCACGGCGATTATCAGCGCCGCGGCGAGACGGACCTGTCGCTGACCGTCGACCTGGAACGGGACGTCGAACTCGTCAAGCCAACGCCGGGGATGGACCCCGCGGCGTTGGACTACCTCGATGGGAAGGCCGGCGTCGTCGTCGAGGGGACCGGACTGGGCCACGTCCACACGGACATGATTCCGCGCCTCGCGGAATTCGTGGAGGACGGTACCGTCGTCGCGATGACCTCCCAGTGTATCGAGGGGCGGGTCTGTGACCGCGTGTACGACACCGGGCGGGACCTGCTCGAGGCCGGCGTCGTCGAGTGCGGCGACACCCTCCCCGGCACGGCGAAGGTGAAGCTGATGTGGGCGCTCGCGAACGCCGAGGACGCCGCTGACGCGATGGGCCGGAATCTGGCGGGCGAACTCACGGCGGAGTCACGCCCCTGGAGATGAGCCAGGACGGACCGTAGTTAATCGGTACCTGGCCGGCCGTAGGGGTACTGCCGCGTCGCCGACTCAGACCTCGACGACCCAGGCGCGGTACGCCTCCTCGCGGTCGTAGACGTCCAGGAACACCCGTTCCGCGAAGTCCGCCAGCCGGTTGGCGTCCGAGCGAGCGGTGATGCGGACGTTCGTCCCCTCGGCGGCGTCGGGCGACTCCAGCGCGTCGATGCGGAACTCCGGATACTCGTCGACGAGGTCGTTCAGCCGGTCGTGTTCCTCGTCGGTCACGTCCAGGTTGAACGTCTTCTCGGAGAACTGGAGCCACGGCGGCAGTTCCTCGCCGTCCTCGTCGCCGGTCCCGTCTCCATCTGCCGAGTCGCTGCCGAATGCCGGCTCCTCGGGGGTTTCGGCCTCGATGGTCAGGAAGCTGCTCCCCCGGGTGCGGTGGGCTGTCACCGCGTCGGCGAACAACTTCCGGCGCTCGGTCGGTGTGTCGGCGTCGAAGCGGGTCATACACCCACTCCGAGCGCCGGCGACTAATCACTCCCGAACGCCGCACAGTGCGTGCCAGTCGGGTTCCTCGCCGATGGCCTGGGTGCTGAACCCCGCCGCTGCCAGCCGATTCCGGAGCGCGTCCTCGGCCCAGAACGTGAACCGGCGGCCGTCCTCCAGCCTGACGGCCCCGGCGTTCCGAGTCTCACGGGCCATCACCGAGAGCAGGAGCACCCCGTCCGGCCGGTTGTGGGCGGCTCACAGGAACTCACGGCCCTCGGTGGCGAGCCCTCGCTCCCTATCTTCAACTCTTTAAGCCCGGGCATCCTCCGGCTCAGTATGGCCGACTACCACATCCTGCTGCTCGGGCCGCCGGGGGCCGGCAAGGGGACCCAGGCGACGAAACTCTGCGAGGCGTACGACCTCGACCACGTCTCGACGGGCGACGCGCTCCGGGCGAACAAGGACATGGAGACGGAGTACGGCACGCCTCGAAGCTTCATGGAGGCCGGCGAACTCGTCCCGGACGACGTCGTCAACGAGGTGCTGGCCGCGGCGCTGGACGAGGCCGAGGGCTACGTGCTCGACGGCTACCCCCGAAATCTCGACCAGGTCGCGTTCCTCGACGCGGCGACCGACCTCGACCTGGTCATCTTCTTCGACGTCGACGACGACGTACTGGTCGAGCGACTCACGGGGCGGCGTGTCTGTACGGAGTGTGGCGAGAACTATCACGTCGAATTCGCGCCGCCGGAGGAGGAGGGCGTCTGTGACGTCTGCGGTGGCGACCTCCACCAGCGCGAGGACGACCAGGAGGACGTGGTTCGGGAGCGCCTCCGCGTCTACGAGGAGAACACCCAACCCGTCATCGAGCAGTACCGCGAGACGAGCGACCTGGTCACCGTCGACGGCGAGGGCGCGCCGGAGGCCGTGTTCGAGCGCATCACCGACATCGTCGAGGGGTAGGCGGCCGACTGCGGTCCGTTATCACCGTACTCCCTGTTTTTGCCACGGAGACCTTCCAAACGGCCGCTCCGCGCAAGTAAAAGGTTCATAACCCGGGACGGCTAACGGGAGAGCAATGGCACGGATAGAGCAACGGGTGCGCGACCTCGTCGAGGAGGACGCGGGGATGCGCGACGCGGTCAAGACGGTGCTCGACCGCGCGGCGGAGGGCGACATCGCCTGGACCGACGTCAAGGGCGACATCGAGAGCGGCCAGTGGGGCCGGCTCATCGAGCAGGAGATACTCGTCGAGGGAGAGGCCGGCTTCGAACTGGCCGACCCCGAAGCGACCCGGGAGGCGGTGTCGGCCGACTCGGACCTCACCTCGTCTTCGGTCGATGTCGACGATGTCGAAGGGACGAGCTGGTCGAAGTGGGACAAGCTCGCCGGCCTCTCGACGCTGGGCTTTTTCATCGGCTACACCTGGGCCCCGGTCCGCAACATCGTCGGCGGCGCCGTCGACCTGG
>CAYXXM010000144.1:0-5765 GCA_964469085.1 uncultured Haloferacaceae archaeon | reverse complement strand
GTTCGACCTCGGCGTCGGCGACGGCGTGGCTCTGACGTGGTGATCCGGGGGGTCGCGGTCGGCCCGGAATCCATCGAGAACCCCCGGAGTCTTCCGGTATCGAGCCGTTTTACCCGCTCGGGTGAGGATGACGAACGTGACAGACGACGACGAGTTCGCGGAGCTCCGGGCGGAGGAGGGCAACGCCATTATCCGGCTGTTCGGCGAGTACGGCCGCGCGCGGCTGCCGACGTTCATCGGCGGCGCGCTCGCGGCGGTGCTCCAGATGTCGATGGCGCTGGTGCCGTCGTTCATCCTCGCCATCGCCATCGACGCGCTGTTTTTCGACACGACGGCGTTCACGCTCCCGTTCGTCCCGAACGGGTGGCTCCCGCCGACGGAGGGGGCGCAGTTCCTGCTCGCGGGCGCGCTGGTCGGTAGCTCCTACGCGTTCGCGGCGCTGTTTAGCTGGGTGAACAACTACCTCTGGAACCTGTTCTCCCAGCATTTCCAGCACGCCGTGCGCGTCGACAGCTACGACGCGCTCCAGCGCCAGGGCGTCGCGTTCTTCGACAACCGGCAGACGGGCGAGGTAATGAGCATCCTGAACAACGACGTGAATCAGCTCGAAGGGTTCCTGACGAACAACCTCAACAGCCTCATCACCATCGTCGTCCGCGTCGGCGGGATGGGGCTCGTGATGTTGCTGCTGAACTGGCGGCTGGCGCTCATCCCCGTCGCGGCCATCCCGGTGCTGGGCTATCTGAGCTACTGGTTCGTCGAGACCATCCACCCCAAGTATCAGGAGGTCCGCAGCGCCGTCGGCGAACTCAACAGCCGGCTGGAGAACAACATCGGCGGCATCGAGACGGTGAAGGCGTTCACCACCGAGCGGTTCGAAACCGACCGCGTGGAGGCGTCCTCGCGGAGCTACCTCGACGCCCAGTGGGACGCCATCACCACCCGGGTGAAGTTCTTCCCCAGCCTCCAGGCGACCACGGCGGCGGCGTACGTCTCGGTGTTCCTCGTCGGCGGCTGGTGGGTGGTCACCGGCGCCCCGCCCCACCCCTTCTTCGCGGCCGGCGGGGAGACGCTGACCGCCGGGACGCTCGTGCTGTTCCTGAACTACTCGCGGCGGTTCGTCTACCCGATGCGCCAGATGGGCCAGATCATCAACGGCTACCAGTACGCCGAGGCCGCCGGCGAGCGCATCGTCGGCCTGCTCGACGACGAGCCACGGGTGGCCCAGGAAACGGGCGGCATCAGCCTCGATGGGGTGAAGGGCCGCGTCGGGTTCGACGACGTCGACTTCGCCTACAAGGACGAATCGGGCGACGCCGCCGAGCAGGTGGTCGAGTCGGTCTCCTTCGAGGCCGACCCCGGCGACTACGTCGGCCTCGTCGGGCCGACGGGCGCCGGGAAATCGACGACGATGAAGCTGCTGTTGCGGTTCTACGACCCCGACGCGGGCAGTGTCCGTCTCGACGGCCACGACATCGGCGCGGTGGACCTGACAAGCCTCCGGGAGGCGGTGGGCTACGTGAGCCAGGAGCCGTATCTGTTCTACGGCACCGTCGCGGAGAACATCGCCTACGGCATCCCCGAGGTGTCCGACGACGAGATGCGCGAGGCCGCGAAGACCGCCGGCGCCCACGAGTTCGTCACCGAACTGGCGGACGGCTACGAGACGATGGTCGGGGAGCGCGGGGTGAAGCTCTCGGGCGGCCAGCGCCAGCGTGTCGCGCTCGCCCGGACGCTCCTCCGAGACCCGGACGTGCTCGTCCTCGACGAGGCGACCAGCCACGTTGACAACGAGACGGAGGCAGTGATCCAGGACAGCCTCGACGCGCTGACCGCCGACCGCACGGTGTTCGCCATCGCCCACCGGCTCTCGACGGTGCGGGACGCCGACACCATCCTCGTGATGGACGACGGCGAAATCGTCGAGCGTGGCGACCACGACGAACTCATCGACGCCGACGGGCTCTACGCCAACCTCTGGCACGTACAGGTGGGGGAGATGGAGGCATTGCCGGAGTCGTTCCTCCAGCGCAGCCTGGAGGCCGGGGGCCAGTAGCCGGCACCGGCGGGGAATCCGACGCACGCCCGGCAATCACGCGGTGGCCGGAAGCCTTTCATTCTGACCGATGGACACGGAGATATGGGCACGTACATGGCTTTGGTCGACGTGACCGACGAAACCGTGCAGAACATTCAGGACCTCGCCACCATCTGGGGGGACCTGACTGGCGACATCGAGGCGCTGGGGGGCGAACTCCTCGACGCCTACGCGGTTCTGGGCGAGCACGACTACCTCGTCATCTTCGAAGCGGAGGGCCGGGACGGCGCGTTCAAAACCTCGGTCTCCATAGAGCGCTACGGGCTGGACACCCAGACGATGGAGATCATTCCGGTCGAGGAGCTCGGCGGTCTCGTCGAGGATATCTGACTGCGGCGAGTACGCTTCTGCCTGCGACGCCGGTAGGGCGTCGCCTGCAACATTTCACCCGGGAGCACGAGAACATGCGCGTCGTCGATGCACGCGGCGAACGCCTCGGCCGCATCGCCGGCATCGTGGACGGCGAGGCACGCCTCGAACCCGAGACCGGCGTCGAGTCCCGAATGGAGGCAGCCACCGCGCCCGAGACTGACGCGCTGGCGATACTGCCCGAGCAGGTCGTCGAGGTCAAAAATGAGTACATCCACATCGAACTCGGTGAGGAGTAACGCGGCCCCTCGGCGGTGCCGACACGCAGGAACGCTTATTTTCCCGGAGTTGAACACCGGGGGCATGGACAAATCCGAGCTTTTCGACATCGTGGAGGCCGAACGGGGCTGGTTGACCGACCTCTCGGAGTCCATCTGGGCGAATCCCGAGTTGGCGTTACAGGAGTACGACTCGGCGGGGAAACTCAAGGACGCGCTCCGCGAGGAGGGGTTCGAGGTCGAGACGGGCGTCGCGGGCATCGACACCGCGTTCGTCGCCCGGTTCGGCACCGGCGACCCGGTCGTCGGCACCATGGGCGAGTACGACGCGCTGCCGGGGATGAGCCAGGCCGCGACTGCCGAGGCCGACCCCATCGAGGAGGGCGCGCCCGGCCACGGCTGTGGCCACAACCTCTTCGGTGTTGCCAGCCTCGGTGGCGCCGTCGCGGTCAAGCGCGCCATCGAGCGCGGGCCGCTCGACGGGACCGTCGTCTATCTCGGAACCCCCGCCGAGGAGGCCGGCGGCGGGAAGGTGTACATGGTCCGGGAAGGCGTCTTCGACGAGGTCGACGCCGTGGTCTCGTGGCACCCGGGGTGGAACAACTCCCCCGGCAAGGGCTCGTGTCTCGCGGTCGATTCGTTCTCGTTCCGGTTCGAAGGTGAAACCGCCCACGCCGCTGCCTCCCCGGAATCGGGACGGAGCGCGCTCGACGGCGTCCAGTTGCTCGGCACCGGTATCGAGTACATGCGCGAGCACGTCCCCGAGTCGGCCCGCATCCACTACGTCGTCGCCAACGGCGGCAACGCCGCGAACGTGGTCCCCGGCGAGGCCGAGATGGAGTGTCTGGTCCGTGCACCGGACCGGGACGAAGTGGAGCGCATCTCCGAATGGGTGACCGACGCCGCCGAGGGGGCGGCACTGATGTCCGGCACCGCCCTCGAGGCCTCCAAGACCTCAGGGATGTACGGCGTCCTCCCGAACCACGCGCTGGGCGACGCCATCCGGGAGAACATGGAGGCTGCGGAGTTCCCGCTGACCGACGACCAGGAGGCGTTCGCTGCAGAGCTCAAGGCCACCCTCGACGACCCGTCCTACGCCCGGGTCCCGCCGGAGCACCGCGACACCGCCGCGGAGGCGGCGATGTTCACCCAACCCATCGACGCGCCCGACGAGGGGACCACCGGCTCGTACTCCACGGACTCCGGTGACGTCTCGTGGAACGTCCCGCTCGGACGGTTCAGCGCGGCGACCTGGCCCCCGGGGACGACCGCCCACTCCTGGCAGGCCGTCGCCGCAGGGAAGGAACTCGGCACAGCCGGGATGCTGTTCGCCGCGAAAATCGTCGCCGGATCGCTCTACGACCTGCTGGCCGACGAGGAGCTGCTCGCCGAGGCGCGGGCGGAGTTCGAAGAGCGGACCGGCGAGACGGCGTACGAGTCGCCGCTCCCGGACGACGCCGACCCGTACGAACTGGTCGACCGCTGAGATCGGGCTGCACAACCGCCCTGACCGTCTCTCCGCAGGCACCACCACCCCGAGACCCGCAACTTAAATCGGAGAGCGGCCAAGCTACGCCCAATGAAGCCGACGGAGCTGTCGGGCCTCCCGGCCGGCGTCGGGGAGCACCTTGAAGCCGACGGCGTCGAGGAGCTCTACCCGCCCCAGGCGGAAGCCGTCGAGCGGGGCGTTGCCGACGGCGAGAACGTCGTCGCCGCCGTCCCCACAGCCTCCGGCAAGACGCTCATCGCCGAACTGGCGATGCTCTCGGCCGTCGAGCGCGGCGGCACCGCGCTCTACATCGTCCCGCTGCGTGCGCTGGCCAGCGAGAAGAACGCCGAGTTCGAGCGCTGGGAGGAGTACGGCGTCTCTGTCGGCGTCTCCACCGGCAACTACGAGTCCGACGGCGAGTGGCTGGCCTCGCGGGACATCATCGTCGCCACCAGCGAGAAAGTTGACTCGCTCATCCGGAACGGCGCGCCGTGGGTCGACGACCTCTCCTGTGTGGTGGCTGACGAGGTCCACCTCGTTGACGACAGCGACCGCGGCCCCACCCTGGAGGTGACGCTCGCGAAACTCCGCCGCATCAACCCGAACCTCCAGACCGTCGCGCTCTCGGCGACGGTCGGGAACGCCCCCGAAATCGCCGACTGGCTCGACGCCGAACTCGTGGACTCGACCTGGCGCCCCATCGAACTCAAAACCGGGGTCCACTACGGCAACGCCGTCAACTTCGCCGACGGCGCCCAGCGGGAGGTGCCCGTCGAGAGCGGCGGCAAGCAGACGCCCGCCCTCGTGGACGACACCCTCGATGAGGGCGGTTCCAGCCTGGTGTTCGTCAACTCCCGGCGCAACGCCGAGGCCGCGGCGACACGACTCGCCATGGTGACGGCCTCGCACCTGACCGACGACGAACGCGCCGACCTGCGGTCGGTGGCCGCGGACATCCGCGACGTCTCGGACACGGCCACGAGCGACGACCTCGCCGACGCCGTGGAAGCGGGCGCCGCCTTCCACCACGCCGGGCTCGCCAGCGAGCACCGGAGCCTCGTCGAGGACGCGTTCCGCGACCGCCTCATCAAGGTTATCGCCGCGACGCCCACGCTGGCCGCGGGGGTGAACACCCCGTCCAGACGCGTGATTGTCCGGGACTGGCGGCGCTACGACCCGGAGTTCGGCGGGATGAAGCCACTCGACACGCTCGAAATCCACCAGATGATGGGCCGCGCGGGGCGGCCCGGCCTCGACCCCTACGGCGAGGCGGTGCTGTTGGCGTCGAACCAGGACACGATGGACGAACTGTTCGACCGGTACGTCTGGGCCGACCCCGAACCCGTGCGGTCGAAACTGGCCGCCGAGCCGGCGCTCCGGACGCATCTCCTCGCGACGGTGGCCTCCGGCTTCGCCAACAGCCGCGAGGCGCTGCTCTCGTTCCTCGACAACACGCTCTATGCAGTCCAGAGCGCCGGCGACGCACAACTGGCGTCGGTGACGGACACTGTGCTCGACTATCTCGAGGTGAACGAGTTCATCGAGCGGGGGGACGGTTCGATTACCGCGACCGAAATCGGGCACACCGTCT
>CAYXXM010000143.1:0-5821 GCA_964469085.1 uncultured Haloferacaceae archaeon | reverse complement strand
GGCGTCTGCCGACGTTCCACCGCGAGAGCTTCGCCGACTGGATGGGGCACCGCCAACCAGCAGTCGCCGAACGCAACGCCGAGCGGCGGGCGCTCGTCCTCCCGGACACGCACACGAACTACCACAACCCCGATGCCGGCAAGGCGGCGGTCCGGGTGCTCGAAGCCGCCGGAGTCCACGTCCGCCTCGCTGCCGACGCGGGTCCGAGTGGTCGGCCACCGCTCTCGAAAGGCGTGGTCGACCTCGCCCGCGACCGGGCACGCGAGAACGTCGACGCCCTTGCACCGAAGGTGCGGGACGGCTGGGAGGTCGTGGTCGTCGAGCCCTCCGACGCGGTGATGCTCCAGTCGGACTACCACGACCTGTTGAGCGGGCGGGACGTGGCCGCCGTTTCGGCAGCGACGTTCGGCGTCTTCGAGTATCTCGACACGTACGGCCTCGATGAGGGCCTCGACACGACGGCCGATGGCTCGCTGACCTACCACGGTCACTGTCACCAGAAGGCGACGCGGACGGACCATCACGCTGTCGGGGTCCTTCGCCGGGCAGGCTTCGAGGTTGACCCCCTCGACTCGACCTGCTGTGGGATGGCCGGGAGCTTCGGATACGAGGCCGAACACCTCTCGATGAGCAAGGCCATCGGGCGGATTCTCTTCGACCAAATTGAGAACTCGGACGGCGAACGTGTCGTCGCGCCAGGCGCCTCCTGTCGGACACAACTCGGCGACCGGGAGAGTGCCGACGAGGAACCGCCGCATCCGATTGAAACGCTCGCCGCGGCCATCGATGGGGACTGATGGTGGCGGTCGGGGAGGCCGCTGATTCCCCCGACCGGCGACGTCGGCAGCCCCGGCGGAAGGACTCGGCCGAGCATTCAAGTAGGAGAGCCCGACCAGCCCCGCCATGCACTGAACGTTGCCGCGGGGGAGCAGCGGTTGTGTGGTGACCTCCTTCGCGTACTGTAGCCGCCACCTGTTCGCCAATACACCCGGGTTCGTGACGCGGTGGGCCTCCCTACAGGTCGTCGAGCACAGACCCCAGCGCCTCCAGCCCCGCCTCCACTTCCTCAGTGTCTCGCCCCGCAGAGAGCCGAATCCCCTCGGACTTGTCGAAAAACCGCCCCGGCACGACGAGGATGTCGGCGTCCCACGCTGCCTCGGCGACCTCGTCCCCGTCCGCGCGCTCGTGGCTCACGAAGCCGAACGTGCAGCCGTCGGGTATCTCCCCCGAAAGGTCGTCCCGGTCGGCGACGAAGCGCGAAAGCCGCTCGTTGTTCCGCCGGAGGTGCTCACGCGATTCCGCGACGAGGTCGTCACAGTGGGCGAAAAATCGCTGTGCGAGCGCGCGGCTCGGCGCCGCGACGCCGGCGACATGCGAGCGGACCTGCCGTGCGCGCGCTGCAAACGATTCCGGCCCGACGAGCCACCCGATTTGCAGGCCGCCCAGGCCGTGGAACTTGGTGAGTGACCCAGTGGCAACAACGCCCGGAAGTCCCGCAGCGGTGACGCCGCCGAACGCGCTCTCCCGGTGGTCCTCGACGTAGGGCCCGTACACCTCGTCGACGAGCAGCGGCGTCTCCACCGCTCGGGCAACCTCCGCGACGGCAGCCAGGTTCTCCCGACTGGAGAGGCGTCCGGACGGATTATGCCGGTTCGTCACAGTGACCAGCGCCGTCGAATCAGTGACGACCCCTGACACCCGGTCGGGGGCAAGCCCGTATCTGTCCTCCTCGGGGCGAAGAAATCGCTGGACCCGCCCGCCGAGCGCAGCGGGGGTGTGGACCAGCGGTCCGTAGCCGGGCTTCTCGACGGCGACGTCGTTCCCGTCGGTCAGCGACAGCGCTGTCGCGACCGCGATGAAGTTCGCTTGCGTGGCGCCGGCAGCCACGACCACCTGATCCTCATCGACGCCGTACTCCGCAGCGATGGATGTGGCGAGCGACGGCGGGCGTTCCGGCTGTGCCAGCCCCGCGAGTGGCTGGGGGATAACGTCAGCCGTGGGCCTGTGGGTTCGCAGATCACTCGACCCGAGATTGTACGTCGATTCGGCGGGCCGACCATGAATCCACTCCAGATACGGCATCGGTTCGAACATAGACGCTCGGAAGATGCCAACCCGGTAAGAGCTATCGACTTCCGACTTGCAGCGGGACCAGAACCGTCATGGCTCGCGGCGACCGAGTCCGGGCGTGCACGACGCGCTCGACTGGCTCCAGGACCGCTCCTACTACGACGGCCAGGTGGCGGCTCATCGCCGGGTGCCCGCACGCGAACCATCCGTCGCTGACCTGGAGATGGAGCGCCGCCTCGAGGATGCCCTGGCCGACCGGGGTATCGAGCGACCGTTCAGCCACCAGGCCGAGGCGATTTCGGCCATCCGGACGGGGAGCGACGTTGTTCTCGCCACCGAAACGGCGAGTGGGAAGAGCCTCGCCTACAGCGTCCCGGCGTTCGAGAACGCGATGGACCACGGCGGGCGGACCCTCTACATCGGCCCCCAGAACGCGCTCATCGCCGACCAACTGGAGACGCTGTCCGGCCTCGCTCGGGACCTGGGGTTCGGGTCGCGCGTCTCCGTCGAGCAGTACACCGGCCGGCTCTCGAAAGCCGAAAAGCAGGACGTCCGCGACCGCCGCCCGACTGTGCTCCTCTCGAACCCGGACATGGTTCACTACGCCCTGCTCCCGCACGCCCATCGGCTCTGGGAGTGGTTCTTCTCCTCCCTGGAACTGATCGTCGTCGACGAGGTCCATAGCTACCGCGGCGTCTTCGGCTCACACGTCGCGCTCCTTTTTCGCCGGCTCACCCGCATCTGTGACCGGTACGACGCTGCCCCGCAGTTCGTCTGTTGCTCGGCCACGATCGGGAATCCGGTGGAGCATGCCGCGACGGTCACCGGACGCGACCCGGCGGGGTTCACACTGGTGGACGAGGACGGCTCGGGGACCGGGCCGCGGGACTGGGTGCTCTGGAACCCGCCGGAGTACGAGGACGACCGGGGGAGCGGCCGCCGGCGCTCCAGTCATTCCGAGTCGATGCGGCTGTTCACCGACCTCGTCGAAGCGGGCCAGCAGACCCTGGTGTTCACGCGGAGTCGACAGACCGCCGAGCGGTACGCGACCGAGTCCGCGAAGGAACTCCGTGAGCGCGGCTCCCGGGAGCTGGCCGGCACGGTGCAGGCGTATCAGGGCTCACTGACAGACGGGCGCCGCCGGGAGCTGGAAACCCGACTCCACGATGGCGACCTGCGCGGGGTCTGGAGCACGAACGCGCTCGAACTCGGCGTCGACGTCGGCGGCCTCGACGCCGTCATCATCGACGGCTACCCGGGGACACGCATGTCGACGTTCCAGCAGGCCGGGCGGGCGGGACGTGGCACCGACTCGGCGCTCGTGGTGGTTGTCGCGGGCGAGGACCAGCTCGACCAGTACCTGATGGGTAACCCGAGCGAGTTCTTCTCGGGAGAGCCCGAGGAAGCGATTGCAAACCCCCAGAACGAGGAGCTACTGCCGGACCACGTCGCCGCTGCCGCAGCGGAGAACTGGCTCTCCCACGAAGACGAACGCCACTTCGGCGACGCGTACCCCGACGTGGTTTCGTCGTTGACCGAGGCGGGCGTTCTGGAGCGTCGCGATACCGACCCGGGTGTCCGCTGGACCCACGACGGCGACGGAAGCCCCCAGCACGGGATGAGCCTGCGAACCATCGACGACCGGGAAGTCGACCTCCAGGACAGCCGGTCCGGCGACGTCATCGCCTCGCTCTCGTTCTCGGACGCGCTCAGGGACACCCACCCCGGCGCAATCTACCACCACCAGGGCCAGACGTACGAGGTGTCCGAGTTGGACCTGGACCGCGACGTGGCGACGCTCCAGCCAACCTGGGCTGACTACCACACCCGGGTGCTGACCGAGAAGGACGTGGTGGTCCACGAGGACCTGCAGTCGAAGCCGTTCCAGGCGCGTCCCGACACCAGCGTCCGGTTTGCTGATCTGGACGTCACCGAGCGGGTCACGGGCTTCGAGCGCCGCGACGCGGCCAGCGGGCGGACCCTGGGAACCGAGATTCTGGACCTGCCGGAGACCAGTCTCCGGACGAAGGGGCTCTACTGGACGGTTCCCGAGGAGGTGGAAGAGGCGATGCGCCGGATGGCCGCCGAGGACGGCGACCCGGAGTACGGCTTCAACGGCGGCATCCACGCCGCCGAGCACGGCGTCATCTCGCTGTTTCCGCTGCGTCTCCTCTGTGACCGGGCGGATATCGGCGGCGTCTCCACGCCGATGCACCCGCACACGGATCAGGCGACGATATTCATCTACGACGGCTATCCCGGTGGCGTCGGCCTCACGCGGCGCGGCTACGACCGCATCGAGGGGCTGGTTTCCCGGACTGCGCGGCTCATCGACGACTGCGACTGCGCGGACGGCTGCCCGTCCTGTGTGCAGTCGCCCCACTGCGGCAACGCGAACGACCCGTTGTCGAAACCCGAGGCCGTGCACCTGCTTGACGCGCTCACCGGTGGCGACTGAGGGCTGGATGCGCTCACCAGCGGCGGCCAACGGCTGGACGCGCCGCTTCCCCGGTTCGTTCTGTAACGCTTAAACCCGCTGCCCCGCTCTCGTTCAGTATGACCGAGGAGGCCGACGCCGAGCAGACTACCGAGAGCGACGATTCTTCGGACTCCGCCGAACCTGCCGAGCGTTCCGGCTCCGGTGAACCGGGGGTCGACAAGTCGGAGACGGAATCGGGGGGCGACGAGCCGGAGACGGAAGCGGCGGGCGCCGAGGAGCCGGGGACGGACACGGAAGCCGCTGAGAGTTCCGGGGGAGAAGCGGCGGGCGGTGACGAGTCCGAACCAGAACCCGAGGGCTCGGTTGTCGAGCGCGTCGGCGCGCAGGACGAGGAGCTTGCCGAGGCGGTCCGCGAGAAGATAGCGGCCAAGGAGGCCGAAATCGAAGAGTTGGAGAGCAAACTCAAGCGCAAGCAGGCGGATTTCCAGAACTTCAAGAAGCGCCAGCAGCAGAAAGTCGCCGACCGTGTTGCTCGGGCGACGGAGGACCTCGTCGAGGAACTGCTACCGGTGCGGGATAACCTCGCACGGGCACTCGAACAGGGCGCTGACACGGACATCCGCGAGGGCGTCGAGGGGACGCTCCGGGAACTCGACCGGGTGCTGGAGAACGAGGGCGTCAGCGCCATCGAGCCGGCGGCGGGCGAGCAGCCGGACCCCGAGCGCCACGAGGTGATGATGCGCGTCGAGAGCGACCAGCCGGCGGGCACCATCGCGGAGCTGTACCGTCCCGGCTACGAGATGGCCGACCGCGTGATTCGGACCGCGCAGGTCACCGTCAGCGACGAGGAGGAGAGCTGACGCCGGTCGCTGACGACGACGGCAATTTGCGGTTCTGTAAAAAACTTCGTCCGGGAGTCACCAAGTCGCACGAGGGCGTGACGGTCGTTCGCGGACGTGAAAGCAACCTTTAACCGAATCAGCCCGGTACGTGTAGGCAAGAATGGCGAGCAACAAGATTCTCGGAATCGACCTTGGGACGACCAACTCCGCGATGGCCGTGATGGAAGGTGGCGATCCCGAAATCATCGTCAACAGCGAAGGCGACCGAACGACGCCCTCCGTGGTCGCGTTCTCGGATGACGGCGAGCGACTCGTCGGCAAGCCCGCGAAGAACCAGGCGATTCAGAATCCCGACCGCACCATCGCCTCGATCAAGCGCCACATGGGCGAGGAGGACCACAGCGTCGAAATCGACGACGAGGAGTACACACCCGAGCAGATCTCGGCGATGATCCTCCAGAAACTCAAG
>CAYXXM010000142.1:0-5867 GCA_964469085.1 uncultured Haloferacaceae archaeon | reverse complement strand
TTCGCCGCGGCGTGCACGCGCTGTTCCAGGAGGTCGTGCGAAGCGGGGACCTGGATTTCCACCTGCGGAGCAGCTACGACGTCACCTACGACGAGTACCTCGCCGGCGCGACGTACGAGGAGATGACCGGCGGCAGCCAGTATCCGGACCGCGACGACGAGCGCCGCTACCAGATGTGAACCCGACCGGTTGGTCGCCGAGCGATTGAACCAACGTCCATCCCGTCGGCCCTACCGCTGTCCCCGTTAGCAACGATTCAGTCCATCTCGGCCATCGGGCCGAAATCGTCGACGGGCAGCACGGAGTAGTCGATTGTCAGCGTGTCCTTCGTCGCCCGGATTTTCCCGACGAACGCGGATATCTCCTCCAGCGAGCCCTCCAGGACGAACAGTTCCATACAGTGGTGACTCCCGACGTGGCTGTGGAAGTTCGACGCGACCAGGGTCTCGTGCTCGTGGCGGAGATGCATCATCTTCTCCTCGACGCTCGTCGTCTCGTAGTCGAACACGACGGTGACGACGCCCATCAGGTTCCGGCCCTCGAGTTTCTTGTCCTGGAACTCGCCAAGGAGGTTGCGACTCGCCTCCCGGATGACCTCGCTCCGCCCGGTGTAGCCGTGGTCCTCCGAGAACTGGTCGATTCGGTCGAGTAACGCTTCGGGCATCGAGACGCTGACGACGCTCATGTAACAACACAGGCGGGGTGAATTAGTAAATATTGCCACTGAGCCGGGTCTCTCGAGTGGTGCGTTAGTATCCCGGCGCTGGGCCACGCGCGAGCGTCGTGAGAAATCCGAAAGCGTCGTGAAACCTGCGCGCCGGCCCGTCCTCAGTTGACCGCTTCGACGGCGTCGATGAGCAGTGACGCACCGAGTTCGATCTCCCGTTCGGTCACGTCCATCGGCGGCAAGACCCGAATGGTCTGGTTCCCACAGGCCAGCAAGAGCAGGCCGCGGGCGAACGCCGCCTCCACGACGTCGTCGCGGAGCGACGTGTTCTCGAAGTCCATCCCGAGCATCAGCCCCATGCCCCGCACGTTGTCGAGTCCCGCCAGGTCGGCATCCCGCACCGTCTCCTGGAACTGGCGGCCGCGCGCTGTCGCGTTGGAAAGCAAGTCATGCTCCGCGATGGCGTCGATGGTGAATGCGCCCTGCGCCGCGGCGATGAGGTCGCCCGCGCCCCACGTCGAGGAGAGGCGGCCCCGCTCGTCCGGAAAGACATCGCTGTCCGCGACGGTGGCGCCAACGCGGAGCCCCTTCGCCGAGGTAATGACGTCCGGGTCGTAGGGGTAGTGCTCCGACGCCCACCACTCACCGGTGCGGCCCACGCCCGACTGGATTTCGTCGGCGATGAGCGTGATGTCGTGCTCCTCGCAGACCGCCGCGACGTCGCGGGCGAACGCCTCGCTGGGGAAGCGGTAGCCGCCCTCGCCCTGAATCGGCTCCATCATCAGGAACGCAATCTCCTCGGGGTCGACGTGACCCTGCTTGGGGTCGGTTTTCTGCCGCAACGCCGATTCGTCGCCCGCAAAGTATCCACACTCACAGAACGTCGGCGCGCCTTCACACGAGCAGAAGGGCAGGTCGTGGACGCTCGCGATTTCGGGGAACCGTTTGCGGTAGACCGATTTCGAGCGGTTGAGCGAGAGCGCGCCGAGGGTGCGTCCGTGGAACGCCCCCTCGAAGGTGAAGGCGTACTTCCCCAGCGGGTTGTGGTCGTAGGCGATTTTCATCGCGTTCTCGACGGACTCCGCGCCGGAGTTCGAGAGAAACACCGTGTCCATCTCGACGCTCTCGGAGATGGCCGTGATCCGGTCCATCAGCCCCGACGGGCCGGGGAACTGCTCCTCGCCCGGTGGCTGGCCGTCGGAGACGTAGAAATCCTGGCCGGCGATCTTCAGCGGGTCGACCATGTCGAACTCCCGCAGTTTCTCCATCACCTTCGGATTGTTGTACCCCAGCGGTGCCGCAGCCACGTGACTGGTGAAATCCATCAGGACGTTGCCGTCCACGTCGGTGCAGAACGGCCCCTCGGCGGGCGCGGTGTGGTCCCAGACAAACTCGTACACGTACGTGCTCGGCGCCGCAAACTCGTGGTGGTACGCAACCAGCGCGTCCGCGTTCTGGCCAGGGAGCGTAGAAACAGACGGCTCAGCAGTGTGCCGGTCCATGAACCGCAGAGGGCGACGTGGATTGTTAAGCTGACGGAAACGGCTCTCAGAGAGCCCCGTTCCCGGCGAGCATCGCCGCAACCGTCGCCACAGTGGTCACCGCGAGCAGCACCGACGACCAGATGGCGACCTTGCGGGCAAACGGCCGCGGGCCCGTGACGGTCAGGCCGGCTTTCACCAGGATGCTCGAACCGGAGGCCAGCAGGACGGCCACGACTGCGGGGCCGGCCTCGACGCCGCCGCCGATGTAGAGCAACACGGCGGAGGTTGTCGCACCGGCGGAGGAAACCAGCCCCGAGAGCGCGGCGCTCACGTAGAGCCCCAGCGTGCCGAACCGGGCCTGGCCGAACGCCGACCCGGCGAGAATGAACAGGAAGACGCCACCGAACACGAGCGCGTTCCACATCGAGAACGGGCTCTCCAGGTCCATCTCCAGCGGTTCGTCCCAGTCTGCGGCGACCCACGCGGCGGCGACGCTCGCGACGGTGAGTGTACCGAGAGGGATGACCGCCCCGACCAACGTCGTCGCCTCCGAGGTGAGGGTGAAAAAGAGGACGACACCGAGGTTCCGGACCGCCATCGCCGCGTCGGCGAGGAGAACGGCGGCGACGGCGTACTCCGTCACCGACGCGTGCTGGCGCACGTGGTCGAGCATCGACCCGACGACGGCCGTCGAGGACGCGAGGCCGCCGAAAAAGCCCGTGATGGCGACGCCTTTCCCGCCGTAGCTCTGCACCAGCGCGTAGTTGGCGATGCCGATGCCCGCAACGGTGACAACCATCAGCCACGCCACCCGCGGGGGGAACCCGACGCCGAACAACGAGACGTTCCCCGCCGGGAGGAGCGGGTAGACGACGAAGGCAAGCACCGCGAACTCCGCCACCGAGCGGATCTCCGGTTTCGCCAGTTCGTCGGCAAAGGAGTGAAGCTCACGTTTCAGGACCAGCAGCACGGAGGAGAGCACGGCGACCGTGACGCCCTCGAAGACGAGCCCTGCGGCGGTCAGCGCACCGACGCCGTAGGCAACGAACATCGAGACGGTGGTGGTCAGCGAGAGCGCCGCCTCGTCGTCCTCGGCGCGGAGGCCGCGAACGGCGAGCAGCGCGCCCATGATGACGACCAGGAGGCCACCGACCGCGAGCAAGGAATCACCTGTTGCGCTGCGCTCGGCGAGTAGCGTCGCGGTCGCGCCGGAGAGGCTGATGAGCGAGAAGGTGCGGACGCCCGCGGATTTCTCGGACCACTCCCGTTCCAGTCCCAGAAAGAGGCCAAGCGCACCGGCGATGAGGAGCCGCACCACCGGCTCTGAGAGCGGCGCCGACACCACCGCGTCGGTCTGAAGCGCGAGCGTGTGCATGGTGCGACGGGTAGAGACGGGGGAGGGAAAAAGGTCCGGCGTCCGTGACCCAGTCAGCGGTTGGCACGTGCCTCGAGTTCGCCAGCGCTACGGTCCCGTGCCGGTTGCGTCGAAGGCGTCGTCGCGCTGCGGATACAGTTCGACGACCGCACTGGGGAGTGCAGCAGTTACAGGTCGACGTACCGGGACTCCCACTCCCGGCGCGCCTCGAGTTCCCGGACCCCGCGTCGGGTCAGCGTGTAGTAGTTGGTACGCCTGTCGCGCTGGCCCTTCTCGACCAGCCCCTTGTCGACCAGTGTGTCGAGGTTGGGGTAGAGTCGACCGTGGTGAATCTCCGATTCGTAGTACTCCTCGAGCTCGTCCTTGACTGCGAGCCCGTGTGGTTCGTCCTTTCCGGCGATAACGTAGATCAGGTCCCGTTGAAACCCCGTGAGATCGTACATCGTTTCCCCAATATAAGCCTCGGAAAGATGATAAAGGTTTGGGGTATCTGTCGAAAAACCCCTCCCCGCCACCGACATGGCACCTCCACGACAGCTGTCAACTTGGCGTACCTGTATCGATTCCTGTCGCTACCAGGTTCAAACGAACGTGAGGCCGATTCGGGCGCGGAAAAGGTGCGCCCGAGGTGTCGGCCTCACGAAACGGTCCCCGCTGACGCTTCGGCCCTCCAGACGAAGCGTCATGTGAGGAATGGCAGTGGGTACAGTTAAACGTAGCGTTGCCGCGGTGAGGGTCAGATGTGTTCCTCTTCGAGGACCCACCCGATTGCCCGCTTGTAGTACGTGAACATCTGCCTGACGCCTTCGTGGTCCATCTCCTCGCTGTCGAGATGGTCCTGCAGGAACTCGTACTGCTCTCGGATTTCGGCTTCCTCGCGCATATCCCGGCTTGGCGACGTGCGGGTTTGGGTCTGGCGCACCGAGGTGCTCTTCGAGCGGCCCGAACCCAGAGTTGGCCACTGACTACTCGCGGTCGAGTCGCTGGAGGCCGTGCCAGATGGCGTCGACCATCCGGGATTCCCCGTCACCCTCGGTGACCGACCAGCCGCGCACGAGCGCGTCCTCGATGACGGCCAGGGAGTGGTTCTCGAAGTTGTTCATCCCGCGGAACGACTCCAGGGCCGCCCGCTCTGGCTCCTCGAACGCCCCGACGTCGGCCTCGGCGTTGTCGAGGAAGCCCAGTGACGACAGCGTGTCGGCGACGTCGGCGGCTGTCTCGCCAGTCAGCATCTCCACGTCGTCGGGTTCCTCGCGGGAGAGCAGCGTCACGTCGTAGAGTTTGAACACCCGTTCGAGTTCGGCAATCGGCTCGTCATGGTCGTCGACGCGGACGTCGATCCAGCGGTCGTTGCCGCCGTCGTAGCCGCCCCCGGGTTTGACCACGTAGAGCGCCGCAGACTGCTTCCCACGGGAGTCACCGCCCGCCTCGTCGGCGGCGTAGAGCGCAGCGATGAGCCGTTCGGGAAGGCCACTGTCGGTCTCCTCGAACCGCTCGGCCATCGCGTGGACCGTCTCCTCGTTCTCGAGGATGTTCCCCTGGGCGGTATAGTGGTCGCCCTGCACGTCGACCGCGGTGTCGAAACACTCCTCGCCGGTGAATCCCGCGACAGAGCCGTCGTCGCCCACGACCCCAATCTGCCGGCGCTCGGCCTCGTCGTCCGCCGCGGTGAGTTCCTCGATAGTTTCCTCGGCAGTCAGCCCATTGCGGAGATGGTCCAGGCCGTCGGCCCCGTAGGCAACGTTGGCGAAGCTCTGGGTCGCGATCGCGCCCGCCTCCGCAGCGGCAAACGGGACGACCGAGCCGACGCTGACGAACTTCGACTGGACGGCGACGCCGATGGCGTCCTGCGCCGGGTCGCGGGCGACGATTGAGAACGTCATGCGCCATCGTCTGCCGGGACGGTGAAAAGCGTTGACGCCACGGCCACTCACTCCGTCGACGGCACCCCCTGATCGACGGCGTTCGTCCGAGACGGGTCGTCGCGGTCCGGCACCTCCTGATCGACGACGTTCGTCCGAGACGGGGCGTTGCGGTCCGGCAACTCGCCGTTTCGAGCGGCACGTTCACCGTTTCGACAGCTCAGCTCGTCTTTTCGGGCGGTCAGTGGCTGCCGCGCCACGAGTTCACAGTCGAACGCCGGATGCTCCACAAGATGCCGCAGGACGAGATGACGTCGGTTGCCGGAGAGCGACGACCGGTCTGCCCGTGCCGCGTCGCCGACCGCCTCCGCGTCGAAGCACTCGGGTAGCCGAGCATACAGCGATTCCATCGCGCGGAAATCCCTGATACTTAAGGACATAAATACTTAAATACATCTGGTGGTTTTATCTGGTCAAGA
>CAYXXM010000141.1:0-5920 GCA_964469085.1 uncultured Haloferacaceae archaeon | reverse complement strand
TCGGACGTCGTCTCGCCGGCAGCATCGGTTCTGGTCTGCAGCTCTGCGAGCAGGCCGTGTAGGTGGATGAGCTCCTGCTTCTTCATGGAACAACGGGTGTACTGGTTGGAGGGTTATAACCCTACTTTGAAACTGTGTACCACGGCACACGGGTCTCCGTGGCAATCCCCTGGTCGCGCAGGCGGCACGCCGCGTCAACGTACCCCGAAGGAGTGGAACGGCTCAGGGGTCGTGCCATTAACACCGATACGCGCAGCGGTACCGTCCAGAGCTTCTCCTGACGGTGGCGCCGCTCGGCGGCGGTCGACGTCACCGGTAGGGCTGAAAAGGGGAGGCGGCTACTCCGACTGGAACATCTGGCGCATCATCGGGTGCATCTCCATGAGCTGCTCCTCCGCGATCTCTTCGTACAGCTTGTACGTGATTGAGACCGTCAGCAGCAGCCCGGTGCCGGAGACGGCGCCGATGGTGCCCAGCATGTTCGCCATCACCGCGAGGACGCCGACGATGGCGCCCCCGAGGACAGTGACCTGCGGGATGTAGCGTTCCATCACCTTCTCGATGACCTGCGGGTTCCGCCGGAAGCCGGGGATCTGCATTCCCGAGTTCTGGATCTGTTGGGCGGTCGACTCCGGGCCCATCCCGGTGGTCTCCACCCAGAAGATGGCGAAGATTGCGCCGCCGATGACCATGAAGGTCAGGTCGACGCCGACACGCAGGAGCACCAGGTACCACTCCTGGGTAACGGTGCCCGCGAACCACATCCACTCACCGGGGCTCTGGATCGGTTTGAGGTACCAGAACAGCCCCCCGATGATGCGGCCCTCGCTGTACTCGCCGAGCCAGAGCGGCATCTGTGCCCACTGGCTGTTGAGAATCTGGCCCAGGAACTGCAGGTTGGCCTGCAGCGCGCGAACCAGAATCATCGGCAGGACGCTCGCGTAGATGAGCTTCACGGGGAACTTCCCGCGGGCGCCCTTCACCCGAGCGTGCGAGAGCGGAATCTCCACGCGAACGCTCTCCGCGTAGACGACCACGACGAAGATGAACACCGTCGTGAACATCGGCAGAATCTGGCCCTGCCCGAGGAGGATGGCGTTCAACCCCTCGGTGGTCAGCGCAGAGCCCGGCAGCGACGCGTCGCCGAACAGGATGGCGAACCACGTCGCGATGAAGCCGTCAGTAGCGCCCTCCGCGAGCCCGCTCCAGGAGAACAGCCCACCGACGAGTTGCTGGCTCACGCCAGCGATGATGAACAGCCCCACCCCGGAGCCGACGCCCCACTTGCTCACGATCTCGTCCATGAACAGGATGAGGATGCCGCCGACGAACACCTGCGCGAAGATGATGGATTCGACGCCCATTCGTCCCATTCCCAGCGACTGCATCACTGCCGGGTCCGGTTCGAGCAGCGGGCTGGCAAACACCATCGGCGCGCCGGTCAGGATGACCATCACGACCACCAGCAGCTTCTGGAGCCCCTGATAGAGAATCTGGTCACGCGGGTCGTTGTCGGTGTCCAGTCCGAGCAGGTCCGCACCGCCCAGGAGCTGGAGCACAATCGACGCGGTGACAATGGGCCCGATACCCAGCTGGAGTACCGAACCGGACGCGCCGGCCAGGATCGAGCGGAACTGGCCGAAGAAGTCGCCGCCACCGGTCTGCAGCCCGTACATCGTGACGTTCGTCAGGAAGAAGTACATCACGAGGATGCCCGCGGTCCAGCCCAGCTTCCGCTTGAAGGGGACGTGGCCCTCCGGTCGCGCGACCGTGGGCATCCGCGTGAGCACCGGTTCGGCGACCTCCTTCCAGCTCATGGGTCAGTCCTCACTGGCTGCGTCGGACTCGGCCTGGCGCTCTGCCTCCAGTTCGGCGCGCGCTTCTGCGCGCTCGGAGACAGTAATCGAGCCGCCGGCGTCCGCGATGAGCGACTCGGCGCTGTCGGTGAACGCGTCGGCGGTGACGTGCAGCTCCTGGCGGACCTGCCCGTTCCCGAGCACCTTCACCACGTCGACCTCCCAGCCGTCCTCGGCCACGTCGCGGGCGTCGAGGGTGTACGCGCCATCGTCAGACTCGGCGAGGTCCTCGGCCGCAAGCAGCGCGGCGTCCTCGTCGAGCTTCTGGACGCGAACCTCGGCGACCGAGAGCTGGGCGTCCTCGGGCTGGGTGAAGCCGTGCTTGGCCCACGGCCCGTAGTTGTGCATCTCGTGTTTCTTGGAGCCAGCGCGGCCGCGGCCGCCACGGTGCCCGGCGCCGCGCCGGTTCTTGTGGCTCCCGCCGCCGTGTGTGCGGCTGCCTCGCTGTCGTGATTTCTTGTTAGACATTATCGCATCGCCTCCAGGAGCGGGTCGATATTCTCGTGGGGACCCAGCTCACCGCCCGTACTGTCGGGGTGCTTGATGCCGTCGTGCCCGCCGCGTGGCGGGTGGAGCCGTAGCGTCGGGGAGAGCCCCTGCTCGCGCAGCGTCGTCTCTTCGGCGAGCAGCGCCTCGGCGAGAGCCTCGTAGCTCTCGTAGTCGGTGTGCTCGGCGACCCACGCCTCGTCGACGTCGTCGCTGCTGTCGAGCGCGTCGGCGCGCTTCTCGAGCACGAGCGCCAGCGTCTCCTGTGAGGGTTCGCCGTGGGCAACGAAGTCGTTGACCTTCGCCACCATCCCGTCGTACGCGTCGGTCTCCGGGACGAGCGTCGCGTGATTGACGCGGCCGATGTTGAGCATGTCCAGCGTGTCGCGCTGACCGCTGTCCATGTCGATGGGGCCGCGAACCTGGATGACTGCTCGCATTACTCTCTCACCTCGCCTTCGGCCTCGCGCTGGACCTCCCGGGCGCGCCGGGGGGTCCGTGCCTGCGATGCGTTCTCGAGTGCGTTGAACGTTGCCTTTGCGAGGTTCACCGTGGTCCGGGTGTTGCCGTTGGACTTGGTCCAGGCGTCCTGGATGCCCGCGAGTTCGAGGATGTGCCGCACCGTCTCGGCGCCGGCCAGCCCGAGCCCCTGCGGGGCCGGGATGACCTCGACGACGACCGAGCCGGCCTTCCCCTCGGCCTTCCGGGTCAGCGAGTTGACGCCGCCCGCCTGGTCCTCCCAGGAGCCCGAGCCGCGGTCGACGCTGATGACGTTCAGCTTCGCGACCTCGATGGCCTTCTGGATGGCGCCGCCGACCTGGTCGTCCCGGCCTTCGGCGTAGCCCAGATAGCCGTCGCGGTTGCCGACAACACAGACACAGCGGAACTTCACCCGCCGGCCGGAGTCAGTCATCCGCTGGACCATGTTGATGTCCAGCACCTCGTCTTCCATCCCCGGGAGGAGCTGGTCCACGATCTCGTGCTCCTTCAGCGGGAGCCCAGATGCGAGGGCCTCGTCCATCGAGGAGATCTCTCCGTCCTGCACTTGCTTGCCGAGCCGGGTGACCGGCTCCCAGCCGTCGTTCTGGCTCATTCGTAATCCTCCTGCAGCGCCTCGCGCACGTCGTCGAACTGCGCGGGCAGCTCCGTGGCGTCGAACTCCCCGCTGTAGAGGTCGCCGTCGACCTGCTCGGCGTAGGCGGCGATATGCTCGCCGCGGTTACGCGACCAGTCCGCCAGCACGCTCTCGCTGTGGGGGATGTCGAGCCCTGCATCAATTGCACCTTCCTGTACTGCGAACACTCTATTGCCCGGCGTCGCCGTGTTGAGACCCAGGTCGAGTACGGCCTCGTCGAGGCCGGCGTCGACCGCGCGGAGTCCGGCGAGCAGGCCCGTCAGGTACGCGCTCGGGAGATTCCCCGTTGGGGCCTCCCAGCCGTACTCCGACAGGTCCTCGCTGGACGCCGCGGCGTGAATCTCGTCACCGTTCTGTCCGGCGGAACTCAGCTGCGCCCTGACGTGTTTGTTGCTCACCCGGGCGACCAGGCGAGGCTTACCGGATTTCAACAGGCGCAACCGCTGGTGGTAATCCGTCCGGACTTCGCGGCGACGACGCATCGGAACGTTGTATCGTGGTCCTGTTGCCATCAGTCGTCACCTCCGATCTCGACGTCGTAGTTGGTCCGTGCGAACGCCTCGAGGCGAGCGACCGAGTCGAACTCGCCACCGCTTGCCTTGTTGTAGAGCTCGCGGTACTGCGACGGGGAAAGCACGTCCTCCTCGTCGCGGAGCTCCTTCAGGCGGGAGCGCTGGGCGCGGATTCGACTGATCCACTCGTCTTTCTCGGCGCGACGGGCCCCGGCTTTCCCCTTGCGGGAGCCGGCGCCCGTCTGGTGGCCGTAGTCCTGCTTCTCCTGGCGGGCACGCGCCCGACCACGAGAGTTCGACTGGGCCGTTTCCGTACGGATGGTTCCGTCCGCGATGAGGTCGCGGATGTCCTCGCGGGTGATCGCGTCCGCGAGCTCTTGCTGTTCCTCGGGGTCGAACCAGACGCGGTTCTCGCCGACGTCCAGTTCCTCTGCCGCAAGCCGCTTCTGTGCACTCAGGTCAGTCATTCCTCTACCTCCACTTCGACGTAGGTCGGGTTGAGGACGCGAATCTCGCGTTCCTCGCACTCGTCTTCGATGCGCTCGCGTTTGCGACCGCCGACCTTCGAGGCGATGCGGACCGCCTGACTGTCGCCGTCGACGCCCTCGAGGTCGTCCGTGTTGTGGACCAAGACCTCTTCGAAGCCGCTCGGGTGCAGGTCACGCGATGCCGTCGGCGAGCGGAAGCCCGCCTCGACCGTCGCGCCTTTCCCCTTGATGGAACGGCGCTGCTTCGAGAGCGTCCCGCGTGGGCGCCGCCACGATTTGCCGACGCGGTTTTTCTTGTGGTGGTCCTGGCGGTTGAACTTCGGCATGCCCTCGCGGTGCTTCTGTGCGAGCGCCTTCGCCGTCTCGTCGTCGAGGTCAGGGGTCTTGTCCGCGTGTCCGCGGGGCTGAAGCTCCGTCTCGACCTCTTCGGCCGCTTCGGGCTCCGCTTCCTCCTCGCCCTCTTCGATTTCGGCCTCGGTCTCCTCCTCGACCTCGAGGCCACCGACGTCGGCCTTCATGCGGGCCGCGAGCGCGTTGCCCACGCCGTCGACCTCGGCCAGCTCCGACTGGGAGGCGGCCTTGAGGTCCTCGACGGTGTCGTAGCCGGCCTCTGCCAGCGTCTCGGCCTTCGACGGGCCGACGCCGCTGATGTCTTCAAGCTCCTGTGGTTCGTCGTCTGCCATCAGGCCTCACCCGTCGGTTTCTGCGTGATGTAGACGCCGTCCTGGAAGACACGATTGTCCTTCCCGGAGACGCGCGTCAACTGTTCGATGTCCGCGGCGGTCTGGCCGACTGCCTCCTTGTCGGGGCCCGACAGCGTAAGCTCCTCGCCGTCGACGTCGACCTGCGTGCTCCCCCGAATCGGCGTCACTCGGGGCGCCTGCTCGCCGAGGAAGTTCTCGATGACCACGTCCTCGCCCTGCACTTCCACCTGCATCGGGAAGTGGGCGTAGAACACCTCCATCTCGTACTCCCAGCCGTCGGTGACTCCGTGGAACATGTTGGTCACGTGGCTCTCGAACGTGCCGACGGTCGCCGTCGTCTCGGCGTCGGCGTCGTCGGGGTGCTCGATGACCACGCTACCGTCCTCGACGCTCACGTCGACGTCGGGGTACCAGAGCCGGCGCGTTACCGAGCCGTTCGGTCCCTCGACGGTGAGGTCGAGATGGTCCAGTTCCGCGGAGACGTCGTCCGGGATGCTGAGTTCTATCCTGTTCATTAGTAGACGTACGCGATTACTTGGCCACCGACGCCCTGTTCGCGGGCCTCGTAGTGGCTCATGACGCCGTGACTGGTCGTGACGATGAGCGAGCCGTAGTCACGCGCGGGGAGGAACCGCTTCTCCCAGCGCTCGTACTCGTCTGCACCGACCGAGTATCGCGGCTTGATCGCCCCGCAGTCGTTGATGGCGCCTTCCAGTTCGACCTCGAACCGTCCCGCGCG
>CAYXXM010000140.1:0-5925 GCA_964469085.1 uncultured Haloferacaceae archaeon | reverse complement strand
AGGACGCCGAGTACACCGAAACCTGGGAGAACAACAGCACCGTCGAGTTCGACGGCACGACCTGGCGCGTCCTCGTCGGCGACGGCGAGGACCCCTCGACGGTCACGCTCGAACAACAACTCGACAAGGCCGCCATCCTGGCGGATGACCCCGACGCCGACAACGAGACGGTGATGCACGAGGGCGAGGAGCATGTCGTCGTCGAGAGAGACGGGAACGAGACGCTCGTCCCCGCGGACGAGTACTTCCCCGAACCGACCACTCGGGAGTACAGCGAGGGCGACACGTTCGACTACAGCGGCAACGAGACGAGCGTCGACGACGTCACAACCGGGGCGGTGGAACTGCGCTGGACCGCGCCGAAGGAGAAATCCACCTCGGCCGGCAAGCGCGGAAACGTCACGCTCTCTGGCCAGACGTTCTTCGTCGAGTTCCTCGACGGGGAGACCATCCTGCTGTCTGACGACTTCGAGGCGCTGGCCCAGCACAACGACGCGGTGGCGACCCACGAGCGCCACTCGAACGGCCTCTGGGGCGTCTCCATCATGAGCGGTATCACCGCCGTCCTCCTGCTCGGCATGGCGTACATGCCGTCGCGCTATTAGCGAGACCGTGCCACCTGCGCTCGGTCTTCTACTCGTTGGTCCTTCTACTCGTTATTCCCCCGAACAGCGCCCCGTCGACTTTCATCTCCCGAACAGCGCCGCGTCGGCTTTCAGTCCCCGAACAATGCCGCGTCGAAGTAGTAGTGGTAATGCGCCCGGCAGCCGGGGTTGAACGCGGCGTCGCAGTCCGGACACCGGTCCTCGCAGGCGACGTACCCGTCGATGGCCAGCACCGCCCCGCAGACGCCACAGAGCACCGCCGGTTCGTCGCCGTCGTCGGCACCCCACTGCCGGGCCTCGTGGTCGGCGACGGCCTCGTGGCACTCGAAACAGGGGTAGAACGTCTCACAGCACGGGAACCGGATGGCGATAACGTCAGTATCGGTCCCGTAGTGGCGACACCGCGTTTCGGCGTCAACGTCGACGCCGCGGACCTCGCGGCCGTGAACCGTGGGCATGGGCACAGTCATGGCGGGAGGGGAAAGGGTCTGCCGACTCCGCTCGACCCTGGAGGGTGGCGCTACTGGGCCGCGTCGAGCCCGTCGGCTTCTTCGGATTCGCTGTCTGCGTCGTCGCCCCCGTCCTCGATGACTGCGCTTTTCCAGGTGCCGCGGGTGAACCACGCGGCCGCGGCGATGGCGCCGATGATCTGCCCGGCGGCCATGCCGATCCAGATGCCCGCCGGCCCCATCTCCCGGAGGAAGGAGAGGGCGTAGACGATGGGCACCCGGCCCAGCCAGAGCGCGACGAGCGAGAACGCCAGCGCCGTCTTCGTGTTGCCGGCGCCGCGGTAGGCGCCGAGCACCACCTGGAGAACACCGATGAACGCGAACTCGACGGCCCGGACGCGGAGATACTCTCCGCCGAGCCGAATCGTCTCCGTGGCGGCCTCGGTGCCGGTGCCGATGAACAGCCCCACCGCGGGTTCCGCGAACAGCACCGTCAGCACCGCGACGCCGAGCATCGTCCCGGCGCCGACTTTGGCAGCGAGTTTCACCGCCCGCTCGGCCCGGTCGGGCTTCCCTGCGCCGAGGTTCTGGCCGACGATGGTGTTGGTCGCGCGCCCGAGCCCCAGCGCCGGAAGGAAGACCAGCGAGGTGAGGCGGTTGCCGAGGCCGTAGGCCGCGACGACCTCGGGTTTGAACGTCACGACCATCGCGGTCAGCGTGATGAACCCGAGCGCGGAGGCCGACTGCTCCATCGCCGAGGGGACGCCGACCCGGACGATCTTGACGAGATACTCCACCCGGGGCCGGAAATCCGCGAGAAACACGTCCGGGCCGGCGGCGGTGCTGAAGAGGACGTAGAGGCCGAGTAGCGTCGCGAGTCCGCGGGAGGTGATGGTGGCCACCGCGGCGCCCGTGACGCCGAGCCCGGGGACCGGGCCCCAGCCGAAGATGAGCACGGGGTCGATGACGAGGTTGACCGCGACGCTGACGGCCATGATGAGCATCGGCGCGCGGGTGTTGCCGTAGCCCCGCATCAGCGCGGAGAAGACGAAGTAGCCGAAGAGGAACGGCAGGCCGAGGAAGAACACCTCCATGTACTCGGCGGCCAGCGGCACCACCTGCCCGGCGGTCGCTGGCGAACTCGGGAGGACCCCGAGCAGTGCGTCGGTGAGGACGTAGCCGAGCACGCCGACCACAACCGCGATGGCGGTGATGAACGAGAGCGTCTGGCCGGCAACGGTGCCCGCGGAGCGTTCGCTCTCCGCGCCGGTGTACTGCGCGACGAGCGTGCTCCCGGCGACGGTGAAGCCGCCGCCGACGGAGATGAAGAGGAAGATGAGCGGAAACGCGAGCGAGATGGCCGCAACCGCGTCCGTGGAGTACTGCCCCAGCCAGAGCGTGTCGGTCAGGTTGTACGCGACCATCAGCAACTGGGTGGCGATGATGGGCCACGCCAGCGCCAGCATCGGCCGCGCCAGCTCACCCTCGGTGAGCGAGCCTTCTACGTCCTCGGGGGTGGGGCTGGCCATAGCTGTCAGATGACGTGTGTCGGTTTGAACGCGTCGAAGAGAACGTGGGCCGTCTCAGGGAGTCACCGGACTCAGGGAGTTGCCCGTCTCCAGCGTGACCGACTCAGGGCGCCTCGCCAGTCTCCAGCGTGAACTCCTCGCGGGGGTAGGCGACGCAGGTCAGCGTGTAGCCGTCGTCGAGTTCGTTCTCCGAGAGCATCTCCTGGCCGTCGTGGACGAGATACTCCTCGCTCGGTCCCTCCTGGACCTGCGCGGAACAGGAGACACACTGGCCCTGCCGGCAGGCGTAGGGGAGGTCGAACCCTTTCTCCTCGCCAGCGTCGAGAATCGGCTCGTTGTTTGGCAGTTCGACGGTTTCTCCTTCCTTGACGAACTCCACTTCGTGGTACTCGACCTCGTCTTCGGGAATGTCTGCGGGGCTGGGCTCCTCCTCGGCGCCCTCAGCCTCCTCGAGTTCGCCCTCCTCACCGGCCTCGCCGCCGACGGCGACGGCGCCGCCACCGCCGCCGATAGCGCGGTTGTACGGTTCGGCGAACTCCGTCTCGGGCACCGTCGACGCGCGGTGTTCGAGCAGCTCCTCCGTCATGTCCGGGCCGGACTCCCAGCCGGTGCCACGGACGAAGTGGAGCGCAGCCAGCGCCCCGCTGAGGAGCACCGCAACCCCCAGCGCCGTCGTGTTCACAGCCATGGCTGGGCGTTCGATAGCCCGGGTTAAGGTGGTTGTGATTGAACACGGCCGCCTGCCGGGAGGCTGACGCGGCCCCCGACGCATTGTGAGTGTCTGCGGTGTGTCCGAGATAGCCGGCTACGCGTTGCCAGCGGTCACCTCACCCGACGATGGCCGCCCGGGCTACGAACCGGGCGGATAGTCGATGTCGTGTTCGGCCAGCAGCTCCGCGAAGCCCTCCTCGTCGAGCACCGGGACGTCGTGCTCGTCGGCGTCCTCTCGCTTCGTCCGACCCGGGCTCTCGCCGGCGACGAGGTAGTCGGTGTTACTGGACACCGAACTCGTCGCGTTTGCCCCGTGGGCCTCCACCAACTCCTGGGCCTCGCTGCGGGTAACCCCGAGCGCCCCCGTGAAGACGAAGGTTTGCCCCTCGAGTTCGTGGCCCTCGATGGCGTCTGCAGCGGATTGGGGTTCGACGCCCGCCTCGCGCAGCTGCTCGATGACCCGGCGGTTGCGCTCGTTGGCGAAGAACTCCGCGACGTGGCTCGCGACGACCGGGCCGAACCCCTCGACGTCGCGAATCGCCGCCTCGCCGGCCGCGAGCACCGAGTCGAGGTCGCCGAACGCCGCCGCGAGGTCGTCGGCCATCGTCGGCCCGACCTCGGGCACGCCGAGCGCGGAGAGGAACGCGCCAAGCTCCGGGTTCCTGGTCGCCTCCAGCTCGTCGAGCAGGTTGCTCGCGCTGATTTCACCCCAGCCCTCGAGACTGGTCAGCTCCGGTTCCGTGAGGTCGTACAGGTCGGCGACGGAGTCCGAAACGAGGCCCTCCTCGACCAGTTCCGCAGCGGCCTCCTCGCCCAGCCCCTCGATGTCCAGCCCGCGGTCGCTGGCGTAATGTTCGACCGCCCGCTTGAGCTGGGCGGGACAGGAGATGCCGCCCGTACAGAACCGGAGCGGCCCGTCGGCCTCGACCTCGCTGCCACAGACCGGACACTCCTCGGGGAGTTCGAAGTGGCCCGCGGAGTTCGACTCCACCACCTCCGAGACGTACGGAATCACATCACCGGCGCGCTCGACTTTCACCACGTCGCCGACGTTCACGCCGCGCTCGGCAATCTCCTCCTGGTTGTGGAGACTCGCCCGCGACACCGTCACGCCGCCGACGTCGACGGGGTCCAGCAGCGCGACAGGGGTGAGCCGCCCGGTGCGGCCCACCTGCACCACGATGTCGGCAATCCGCGTCTCCTCGCGGCGGGCCGGGAACTTGTAGGCGTACGCCCAGCGGTAATGGCGGGACGTCGTGCCGAGCGCCCGGCACTGCTCGCGGCTGTTGACCTTGAGCACCGTTCCGTCGATCTCGTAGTTCAGGTCCTCGCGAACGTCGAGCAGTTCGTCGCGGTAGTCGATGGTCCGTTCGATGTCGTCGACGCGCTGGTGGCGCTCGTTGACCTGAAGGCCCCACTCGGGAAGCTGCAGGTGTTCGTCCCAGTGGGTGTCCAGCCCGTCGAGACCCCCACCGCCAACGGAGGCGGCTTCCTCGCCCGGCTCGTCTGGGCCCACTTCGGCGGCACTCTCGGCGGGGGCGTGGCTCGCCCAGAGCACGTCGTAGAAGAAGCAGTCGAGCGGTCGCTCGGCGGTGACGGCGGGGTCGAGCTGGCGAAGGCTCCCCGCGGCGGCGTTACGCGGGTTGGCGAACGGGTCCTTCCCCGCCTCGACGCGTTCGCGGTTGTGTTCCTGGAATCCGTCGAGGGGCATGTGGACCTCCCCGCGGACGACGAGCACCGCCGGCGGGTCGCCCCGGAGCTGCTGGGGGATGGCGGTGATGGTCCGGACGTTCTCGGTCACGTCGTCGCCCTCCTCGCCGTCGCCGCGGGTCGCCGCCCGCTCGTAGACGCCGTCGAGGTAGGTGATCTCGATAGAGAGTCCGTCGAACTTCGGCTCGCAGACGTATTCGACCTGCGGGTCGTCGCCGTCATCGCCGGTGCCGCCGAACCCTGCCGCACGGAGCTCCCGGTGGACCCGGTCGTCGAAGTCACGCACCTCCTCGGCCTCGCCGGAGGAGTCGATGGAGAGCAGCGGCACGACGAGGTCGACCGTCTCCAGTTCGTCGACCGGTTCGCCGCCGACGCGTCGGGTCGGCGAGTTCTCGGCGTCGAGGTCGAACGTCTCCTCCAGCGCTTCGAGGCGGGCGAACAGGTCGTCGTACGCCGGATCCGAGATGACCGGGTCGTTCTCGACGTAGTAGCGGTAGTCGTGATAGCGGATGGCCGCCCGGAGCTGTTCGGCCTGCTCGCGGGCCGCGTCCCTGCGTAGTTCGTCGGTGGGCGCGAACGCGGTGTCGGGGTCGCGGATATACGGGTTCGAGTCGGGCGCCTCGCTCATTGGCGGTGGTTGGGAACCAGGGGTGAAAACGGTGGTCGGTTGGCGATGCGCTCAGGCCGTAGCGATCTCGCGGATGCGCTCGCTGCCGGCATCGACGGCGCCGCCGTGGAAACAGACGGTCCGGTCGATGGCGAGTTCGCCGAGTTTGGCGACGGACTCGACGGCCCGCTCCATCTCGAGGGTGTGCTGTTCGGCGGGGCCGTGCAGTTCGCCGTCCACAGCGGTGAGCGCGTCGCCGGCCAGCAACAGCCGTTCCTCGGGCAGGTGGAGCGAGCAGTGGCCGGGGGTATGGC
>CAYXXM010000139.1:0-5952 GCA_964469085.1 uncultured Haloferacaceae archaeon | reverse complement strand
CGGACGGCACGCCCATCGCCGCGTTCCACCACGAGGGGACGTTCCGCGCAGTGAACAACCGCTGTCCCCACATGGGGTTCCCGCTGGCTGAGGGCAGCGTCGACGAGGGGGTGCTCACCTGTCACTGGCACCACGCGCGCTTCGAACTCTCCTGCGGGGACACGTTCGACCCGTGGGCCGACGACGTGGAGAGCTACCCCGTCGAGGTGGTCGACGGCACGGTCTACATCGACCCGGAGCCGCCGCGGGACGAGCCACCGGCGGTGCACTGGGCGACCCGGCTGGAGGACGGGCTGGAACAGAACCTCCGGCTCGTCCTCGCCAAATCCGCCATCGGCCTGCTCGGCGCCGGGGTCAGCAGCGTCGAACCGTTCGAGACGGCGGTCGTCTTCGGTACCAAATACCGCGAGGGCGGCTGGAGTTCGGGGTTGACGATCCTCACTGCCCTGCTGAACCGGCTGGACGACCTCGACGGCCAGGACCGCGAGCGTGCGCTCTACCAGGGGCTGGTGCAGGTGGCGAGTGACTGTGCCGACCAGCCGCCGAAGTTCGACCAGGAGGCGTTCACGGCCACGGACGTGCCGTTCGAGCGCCTGGAGTCGTGGTTCCGGGAGAACATCGAGGTACGCGATGCCGACGGGGCCGAGCGGGTGCTGCGCACCGCCGTCGCGTCGGACTGCAGCCCCGAACAGCTGACCGAGATGCTGACCGCGGCGGCGACGGACCACCGGTATCTCGACGCAGGCCATCGGTTCGACCACCTGAACAAGGCGACCGAGGCGCTCGACCACGTCGGCTGGGACCACCCCGAGACGGCCGACGTCCTGGCGTCGCTGGTGCGTGGACTGACAACCGCAACCCGGAGCGAGGAGCTCTCCTCCTGGCGCCAGCCCTACGACCTGGCGAGCCGGAGCGCGGAATCCTTCGACCGGCTGGAGGAGATGGTCGGCGCGGGAGCGGGCCGGGAGTGGACCGAACCCGACGACTTCACCGACCGGCTCCACAGTGAGGAGCCCGAAGCGGTGTACGACGCGCTCGACGAGGCGGTTCGGAACGGCGCCACCGTCGAGCAACTCGCCAGCGCCGTCTCCTTCGCCGCCGGGAAGCGGGTCGCGCAGTTCACGACCGCCAACGAGTACAACGACTGGAACACGGTCCACCACACGTTCACGTTCGCGAACGCGGTCCACCGGGCCGCCCAGCGCGCGCCATCGACGGCGCTCTATCGCGGCGTCTACGACGCGGCGACGAACGTCTATCTCGACCGGTTCCTCAACACGCCGCCGGCCCCGGTGCCGAGCGTCGACGAGGAGGCCGCCCCCGACGAGGAACTCCAGGCCCTGCTCCACTGCTTCGAGATGGAGGGCGAGGTGAACGCGGCGGGCACCCACGTCGCCAACTTCCTCGACGCCGGCGGCGACCCGGAGCGCCTGAAGGCCGAACTCGGCGGTGCGCTGCTCCAGGAGGATACCGGGTTCCACACGTTCCAGGCCCTGGAGGCCGGCCTCCGCCAGTTCGACCTGCGCGAGGACCCGGCGGAACGCCGGGTGCTCGCGACGGCCGTCGCGCGCTACCTCGCGGCCCATTACCCGACCCGCCGTGAGCGCGAGCAGACGTTCTCCATCGCCGCGCGGCTCCACCGCGGCGAGCGGATTCACGAAGGCGGTGGTGCGGAAGCGGCGGCGGACGACGATTGAGCCAGCGGCCGACTGCGCGGCTCGTCTCCGCTGGCCGACAAAAATCACCTTCAGGATACAGTTTTCCCCGCTCCGCCGTTACAGCCGGTATGGTCAAATCATCCTGTCGCCTCTATCTCGGCACGAGCGACGGGCTGTACGTCGCCAAACTCATGGCTGACGGCGTCGATGTCGTCGCAAGTGCCGTCCCGGACAACGCGGTTCGAGCCATCTCGGTCCACCCCGAGGACCCGACCGACGCCTTCGTCGGCTGTGGACTCCGAGGCTGGGGTCTCTACCGCACCCGGGACGCCGGCGAGACTGTCACACATCTGGGCTTCGAGGACGAGTGGGTGTGGGGCCTCGCCCGCGACCCCACCGACCCCGAGACGGTGTACCTCGGCACCGAACCGCCGATGCTCTACCGCTCGACCGACGGGTGCGAGTCGTTCGCGGCGTTCGACGCGCTTGAGGCACTCCCCAGCCGGCCGGATTGGACGTTCTTCCACGAGCCGTTCTACGCTGGCCACGTCCACGGTATAGACTGCCACCCGGAGCACCCCGAGCGGGTGTTCGCTGGCGTCGAACATGGCACGCTCGTCTACAGCCACGACGGCGGCGATAGCTGGCAGGAGACCCTCGTCGGCGCCGACGTTCACCGGGTCGCCGTCGACCCCACGGACCCGGACCGCGTCTGGGCAGCGACGGCGAACGGACTCCATCGGAGCGACGACGCCGGTGAGACCTGGTCCGGCATCCCTGACCTCGACGGACGGTACCTGCACGCCATCGTCTTCGACCAGACCACGCACGAACGTATGTACGTGTACGCGGCCGATGCGGCGGCCCCGATCTTGCGGAGCGAGGACGGCGGCGACTCGTGGTCCCCGCTGGACGAGACGCTCCCGAGTGCACGGCCGGCGGATACGGTCCGACTCCATCCCGAGGACCCCGGTACCGTGATCTATGCGGGGGACTCGCCCGAGGCGGATACCAACGACTGCGGCCGCCTGTTCTACAGTCCCGACCACGGGGAGAACTGGCACCGGTTGGACGTGACGCTCCCGAAGGTCTGGCGGCTGGAGGTCGCGCCGCTCGAGGCGTGAGGGGATTGGTCCAACGTTCCCTGCAGGTCGGGGCACCACAGTCAGTAGTAGCGTCTCGTCCCATCTCGGACGGAATGCAATTGTAGGCCGTCGTCGCCGAGGTTTTGAGCCTGGACCGCCAACAACGTCCATGGTCGCGCTCATCGAGATGCTGCTCGGACTGTTCCTGGCGGCCCTCGTGGTCCTGGAACTCACCGGAAAAACGGATTTCCTGGGCCGCCGGAAGCACCGGGAGTTCGTCGAGCGCCGCGAACGCCGACTTGAAGCGCAGTCTGACGACGGGGACGACGACCCGCGGTTCTGAGCGGGCAGGGGGCTGGCGGCACGGCGAGCATCGCGGGAGCCACATCATCCGATTCCCGGCAAAAACGGTCGCAGAGCCGCCACACAACCTTTTTCAGGCTACTCCGCCTCCGATACGTATGACCTACGACGCAGTCGTGTTCGACAACGACGGCGTCCTCGTGGATACGACGGACTACGACGTCCTCCACGAGGCGGCTTGGCGTGCGTTCGAGGAGGCCGGGGTGTCGGACCCCGACCCCGAGCACGTCGAGGAGATCGTTGTCGGCGTCACCCCCGAGTCACTGTCGGCGGTCTGTGATAGCTACGGCCTTTCAGTCGAAGAGTTCTGGCGCATCCGCGACCGGATGTCCCACGAGGCACAGCGAGAGTTCGTCCAGTCGGGCGGAAAGCCGCTGTTCGACGACGTGCCGACGCTCTCGGACCTCGACCTCCCGCTGGGGGTCGTGAGTTCGAACCAGCAGGAGACGGTGGATTTCCTGCTCGATCACTTCGGCGTCGCGGACCTGTTCGACACCGCCTACGGTCGGCAGCCGACGATGGCCGACCTGCGCCGGAAGAAGCCCGAACCACATTTCCTCGACCGCGCGCTCGCCGACCTGGACGCCGAGGACGCGCTCTACGTCGGCGACCGGGAGAGCGACATCACCGCGGCGGTCAACGCCGGCATCGACTCGGCGTTCATCCGGCGGCCCCACCGCCGCCACCACGAGTTGTCCGTTCGCCCGACCCACGAGGTCGACGACATGCACGACGTGCGGGCGCTCTGCCGGTAATTCGGCTCAGGGTGTGTTGGCAGGGCAATTTTGACGGTTTCGGCGAGCCTTCGGCGTCTGGGACGCCGGAATAGCTCGCTACGGCGACGGCATCTCCGCGACGGCTCGCAACTGGGACAGTCCTCGAAGCCTGACCAGTTGGACCGCACCGCTCTCCACCCGGCGAGGCCAGAACCACCCCATACCGACCGCCTTTTGCCCTCACACACCACACACCCTGCAATGCCCACGAACAAGAAAGGCGACCGCCGGGAGCGCGAACTCGTCAACCGGCTCGACGACGCCGGCTTCGCGGTCATGCGCGCCCCCGCCAGCGGCGCCGCCACGGAGCGGGAACTCCCCGACGTGCTCGCGGGCAACGGCGACGAGTTCTACGCCATCGAGGCCAAATCCTCCCAGGGCGACCCGATCTACCTCACCGGCGAGGAGGTTGCCGCGCTGGTCTATTTCTCCCAGAACTTCGGCGCCAAACCCCGCATCGCCATCCGGTTCGACCGCGAGGACTGGTACTTCTTCCACCCCGGGGACTGCTACCGGACCGATAGCGGCAACTACCGCGTGAAGAAGGAAACCGCCCTGCGGGACGGCGTCGACCTCCCCGAACTCGCGGGCGAGTCCGAGAAGATCACGCTGGCGGAGGCGACGAAAGCCGGGACGGCCGACGCTGACGACGATGACGACACCGAGCAGACCCAGGACCCGGTCCGACAGCTGTTGCAGTCAGTTGCCGACGGCACCATCTCCATCGAGGAGGCCGCCGAGGCGCTCTCCTGAACCCGCCCGCCCCGGTCCCGGCACCACATCGCCGACGCATCGAAGTGCTTTAGGCCGGTCACGCGGCAGTGCCGGTATGGATATCGACGACGAGATGCGCCCGAAAATCGCCCTCTCGACGGGCGCAGTCCTGGTGCTGTTCGTCGTGTTTCTCGGTATCGGCCTGACGTTCGGCGGGGCGGGTCTCTCGACGACCGGTGGGTACGCCCTGGTCGCGACGCTGATCGGGTTCATCCTGTTGATGGGCGTGGTCGGCCTCTATCTGGCGACCAGGGAGTAATCAGGCGGTTTCTTCGGCGTCGCCGTCCTGCCGCCAGTCGCGTCGCTCCGCCGGCGGCGTTTCCTGGAGGCGTTCGCGGTAGAGCGACAGCGGGTGGTCCGCGCGTTCGCGGTGGCCGTTCTGGTCGGTACAGATGCCGTAGGCCGCCAGCGTCTCGCATGACGGCGGCGGGTACTGTGCGCCACGCTGCTCCCCGACGCGGGCCATCGCGTAGCGAATCTGCTGTTCACCGAGGGTCGTGTCCTCGCAGAACCGGACGGCCTCGTCCGCCTCCAGCCCGATGGCGGCGAAAAAGGAAAGCAGAGCGAACACCTCTCGGTCGTCGAGCTCCGCATCCGCGGCGCGCTCGTGAAGGTCGGCGAGACAATCCGGGAACAGTGCCGGGACGACGGCGTCGATCTGTCCGACCTCGCTGCGCTCGCCCAGCAGGTCCCGGAGCGCCGAGAGCGGCTCCCCGAGCGCGTCTTCCAGCGCGGCGGCGCGCTTCTCGGTCAGGTCGAACGGGAGTCCCTCGGACACCCGGCGGCGAACTGCCTCGACCAGGAGGCCGTGGCCGTCCGCGCCGTAGAGCCCTTCAGTCCGCACACGCACCTCGCCGGCGACCAGTTCACGGTTGACCAGGCGCCACGCCTCGCCCCAGTCGCCCGAGGAGAGCGCGAGATACCGGTCCACGGCGACCCGGAACCACTGCTCGTGGCTCCGCGCGGCGGCGGCCTGCCCCGTCGGTCCGGGCTGGCCGGGTGGGGTCTCCTCGCGGACGGCGCCCTCGAGTTCGAACTCCTCGAGAACCCGTGGCAGGGAGACCGACGCACTCGTCGTGCTCCGCAGGCCGTCGTCGCCGCCCTCGATGTCCTCGGCGAAGCGGCCCGCGGCCGTCGACGCCTCCGCGGCGGCGTACTTCTCGACGGCCTTCCCGGTCGCCAGCAGGGAGACGAGTACCCGAGCGACGGGGTAGGAGAGCAGTTCGTCGCGGTCGCTCCACCGAGCGGGCTCCGCGGGCGCGGTGGTTCCCTCGGTGAGCGCGCGCTCGAGGCGCT
>CAYXXM010000138.1:0-6078 GCA_964469085.1 uncultured Haloferacaceae archaeon | reverse complement strand
GCATCACCGCGACGCCGCCCTGGTTCATGATCGTGGACATGTCCGCGTAGTCCAGATTGATGAGCGAGGGCTGGGTGATCGTCTCGGAGATGCCCTTGACGGTCTCGGCGATGATCTGGTCCATCACCGAGAACGCTTTCCCGATGGGGAGGTTCGGCACGTAGTCGAGCAGGCGGTTGTTGTCGAGCACGATGATGGAGTCGGCCTCCTCGCGGAGCTTCTCCAGGCCCTCTTCGGCTTTCACCGTGCGGGCGCGCTCGACGTTGAACGGCGTCGAGACCATCCCGACGACGATGGCGCCCTGCTCTTTCGCAATCTGTGAGACGACGGGTGCTGCGCCCGTCCCGGTGCCGCCACCCATGCCGGCGGTGACGAACACGAGGTCCGCGTCGCCGAGGACCTCCTTGATGGTCCCCTGGGCCATCTCGGTGGCGCGCTCGCCCATCTCGGGGTCGCCGCCGGCGCCGAGTCCCTCTGTGAGTGATTTGCCGACAAGGATCTTCGTGTCGGCCTCGATCATCTTGAGGTGCTGTTTGTCGGTGTTGATGGCGACGGTCTCGGCGCCGTCGACGCCGATGTTGTAGAGCCGGTTGATGGTGTTGTTGCCGGCGCCGCCCGCGCCGACGATGACGATGCGCGGGTCGCCGAACTCGTCGTCATCCTCGGCGTCCTGCATCGACCGCTGTTCGGCTTCCGCGTTGTCAAGCGCGTCCTGAACGATGTCCTGCATACATTACACCTTCGCCCAGCTCCGCTCCCGACGCCCTGGCTGCTCGTCGACGTCGGTCTCGTCGATCATCTCTCGGACAGCTGACCGGATCGCTTCGCTCCGGTTCGGGTACTCTCCCGTTTCGACCAGCTGTTCGACCTCCTCAACCTGCTGTCGTGGAATCCGTAGTGTGACACGCTTCATGGTGGTTTCCCCCGGTAAGACGAATCCGGTATCCGCAGTTGTCCCACAGCCCCAATCAGGAGGGTTCCCCGCCCCGCCCGAGCCTGTAAGACGATCGTCTTACGCACACCAGCCAACGGAACTATGGCATAAAAAGATACCGGCAATTTCGACACCCTGCGGCCGACGGTGGTCATACACAGGGCGGCGCGACCGGGCTCAGCGTCGGTAACGGCCACCAGATCGCCGGACTGCATCGCCCTATCGTTCGGCGACACCGGTCGCCGGGTTCGGCGCGGACGCGACGGGACCTGTATGACAGTTGCCCGAACTCCGGCCAGCGCCGGGGTGGGGGCGCGCCCGCCAGGCTGGATTCAGCGCGGCCGGTTACGTCCGATCCAGGACGTCAGTGGTCGGGCTTCGACGGCCACAGCCGGGACAGAACGCCCAGTCCCTGTCGATCTCCTCGCCACATTCACAGTGTGGGGTCGTGGTCTGTTCCTCGCCGCAGTTGGGGCAGTAGTCGTGCTCCTCGTCGAGGGTGTGGCCACACTCCGTGCAGGCGTCGTCGTCCACCTGGGCCGCTCGCGCGCCCTCGTCGGCGCGGTCGACGGTCGCGTTGCCCGGGTCAGCGAGGTTGACGTTGACGTTGATGTCCTGGCCCCCGTCCTCATCCAGGCGCTCCTCCAGTACCTTGTTCACGCGTGCGTCGATGTGGTCGGAGACGGCCTGCTCGGCGTCGCCCGACGCGGTGCTGGTTCCGGGCTGGCGGTCGAGGAACTCCCGCAGTGCCTCGCGCATCACCTCACTCTTCGACGCGTCGAGCTCGTCCAGCTGGTCGACGAGCGCATCGTCGGCGCGGAACGTGATCTTGCTCATACTCTCTGATACGGCCGGGGGCACAAGTAGCTTTCCGCGATTGTCTTACGCGCGTCAGCGGTTCTCTCGGTGTGGCGGCGAGCCGCTCCTCGGAAGCCATAAACCCCCTGCGCCGGAAGTACGCCGTATGGACTACGAGGCGAAACTCGACCGGGCGCTCACGCTCGTGCCGGAGCTCGACGGGAGCGACGAGCGCCTCGACGTGCCCGAGCCGGCGGTACAGACGGACGGGGCGTTCACGCGACTCACCAACCTGAAGGAGATCGCCGACGCGCTCTCGCGTGAGCAGGAGCATCTCCACCGCGAGATTCAGAGCGAACTGGGGACGGCTGGCCAGCTCGGCGAGGGCCGCTCGCGCTACAACGGGAGCTTCTCGGAGAGCGACTTCCAGGCGGCCATCGACAGCTACCTCACCGAGTTCGTGCGCTGTTCGGAGTGTGGCCTGCCGGACACCCGGCTGGTCACCGAGAACGGGACGATGATGCTTCGGTGTGAGGCGTGTGGTGCGTTCCGCCCGGTGACCAAGCAGTCGACCACCACCAGCAGCCAGCAGGCGACCAGCGACATCGAGGAGGGCGAGACCTACGAACTCGAGATCACCGACACCGGCCGCAAGGGCGACGGCGTCGCGAAGCGGGGCGACTACACGGTGTTCGTCACGGGTGCCGAGGAGGGCGAGACCGTCCAGGCGCGGGTGGAGAACGTGTCGGGCAACCTCGTGTTCGCGCAGAAGGTCTGAGGCGCATATCGCCGTCGGTTCTCGGCCCGACCGACCGCGAGTTTGCAACATGCCCGGCCGCCAGTTACCGGGCCGACCGACCGCCAGTTCGCAGCCTGCCTGGTCGCCAGCTAGCGGCCCGATCGGCCGTCAGCCCCTTGCCAGTCGGGTCCAAACATCGAGGTATGGCTGACGAGGACGACCCCCAAGACGCGGCGGCGAACCGCCGCCGCGACCGTCACGAGCGCCGGGAGGAGATATTCGCGTACGTCGAGCGCCTCGTCGACGACGTGAAGTACCCCACCAACAGCGCCGAACTCAAAGCCGAGTACCGGGACTCGCCCGACGAGGTGGTCGCCGAGGAGGAGTCCCTCGGCAGCGCCATCGACCGGCTCGACGACGAGTACGAGGACGAACTGACTGCCCGGAACGCGATCCTCGAGGAACTCGGCGAGGCCGAACACGCGAAGCCGGCCGAGACCGCCGAGAAGGAAGCCGCCGAGGTCCAGCGCGAGACAACCGGTGTCGTCGACGAGGTCGACGACGCGGACGGAAAGCCACACTGACCCACCCCCCTCTGTGAGCCGTACTGGCCCGCCCGCCGCTATGGGCCGCACTGACCCGCCCCGCTATGAACCCTACTGACCCGGCAGTGGTTGTTAACCGAGAGCGAATAAATTATTAATAAACACCAATCGAACCCCGATTAGTAGCAGCCGAATTAATAACCCTGGAGGGCCTCCGGTCGACTAATGAGTGATTCGGCCGACGACCGACCGGAAGCCTGCCAGCTCTCGGTTCCGGAGATGGACTGCCCATCCTGTGCAGGGAAGGTCGAGCGCGCCCTCGACGACATCGACGTGATCGCCGAGCACGAGACCCGCCCGACGAACGGCACGGTCGTCGTGCGGTTCGACGGCGACACTCCAGACACCGCGCGGGTCGTCGCGGCCATCGAGAGCGCCGGCTACGAGGTGACCGGTTCCACCGGCGACGACGGGGCTGGAGCGGTCGAGGAGGTGCGCGTCTGGCGAAGCCCTCGCGCGCTCAAGACGGCGGCCAGCGGCGTTCTCGCCCTGCTCGGCCTGCTGTTCCAGTTCGTTCTGCCAGGCGTCGACACCGTACTCGTGGCCGCGTTCGGGCTCGCGGTCTCGGTCGCGGACGCGCTCTATCTCGCGGCCGTCGCCACGGGCGGGCAGGCGATTCTGCGGAACGGCTACTTCTCGCTTCGCACCCGCAGCCTCGACATCGACCTGCTGATGAGCACCGCCATCGTCGGCGCGGTGGCCGCGAGTCTGCTGTTCGGCGAGGCGCTCTACATGGAGGCGGCGACGCTGGCCGTGCTGTTCAGCATCGCCGAACTGCTGGAGCGCTACTCGATGGACAGGGCGCGGGATTCGCTGCGGGAGCTGATGGAGCTCTCGCCGGACCGGGCAACGGTGCGCAGGGAGGGAACCGAGCAGGTGGTGCCCGTCGACGAACTCCGGCTCGGCGACGTGGTCGTGGTCCGACCCGGCGAGAAGATTCCCACCGACGGCGAGGTTCTCGAGGGCGAGAGCGCGGTCAATCAGGCACCGATCACCGGCGAGTCGGTGCCGGTCGACAAGACGCCCGGCGACGAGGTGTTCGCCGGCACCGTCAACGAGGAGGGCTATCTGGAGGTCACGGTGACGGCTGTCGCGGGCGAGGACACGCTTTCGCAGGTCATCGAACTCGTCGAGGGCGCCCAGTCGAACAGGACCGAGCGCGAACAGTTCGTCGAGCGGTTCGCCGGCTACTACACCCCCGTTGTGGTCGGAGCCGCGATACTGACGGCGACGGTCCCGACGCTGCTCTTCGGCGCCCCCACGCTGACCTGGTTCGTCTACGGTCTCACCCTGATTGTCCTCGCGTGCCCGTGCGCGTTCGTCATCTCGACGCCCGTCACCGTCGTTTCCGGCATCACCAGCGGCGCCAGGAACGGCGTGCTGGTCAAGGGCGGCAACCACCTGGAGGCGATGGGCGCCGTCGAGGCGGTGGCCCTGGACAAGACGGGCACGCTCACCGCGGGCGAGCTGACGGTGACGGACGTGGTCCCGCTCAACGGCAACACGGCGGACGACGTGCTGCGCTGTGCGCGCGGGCTGGAGTCCCGGAGCGAGCACCCCATCGCGGAGGCCGTCGTCGAGGAGGCCGAGGCGGCTGGGGTCGAGCGCCCCGAGGTGTCTGGGTTCGAGAGCATCACCGGCAAAGGGGTGAAAGCGACGCTGAACGAGAGCGTGCACTACGCGGGCAAGCCCGCGCTGTTCGAGTCGCTGGGGTTCGAGCTCTCGCACGTCCACGCGACGACCGACGGCGGGGCCGTGACCGCCGAGAGCCGGGCGGCCTGTGAGCGTGCGGACTGTCTCGACCTGCTCTCCGAGACCGTCCCGGCGCTGCAGGCCGAGGGGAAGACGGTCGTCCTCGTCGGCAGCGTCGGGCAAAGCCCGACAGGCAGCCGGACTGCGTCCGGCGACGCCGAGGCCGTGGTCGAGGGGCTGGTGGCCGTCGCCGACGAGCTCCGCCCAGACGCCGCGGCGACGGTCGAGCGGCTCCACGACCTCGGCGTCGACCACGTCGCGATGCTCACCGGCGACAACGAGCGCACCGCCGCCGCCATCGCCGGGGCGGTTGGCGTCGACGAGTACCGCGCGGGCCTGCTCCCCGCGGAGAAGGTCGACGCCATCGAGGCGCTCGGTGAGACTCACGACGGCGTCGCGATGGTCGGCGACGGCGTCAACGACGCGCCGGCGCTCGCGGCCGCGACGGTCGGCATCGCCATGGGGGCGGCGGGGACGGACACCGCCCTGGAGACCGCCGACATCGCGCTGATGGGCGACGAGCTCTCCCGGCTCCCGTATCTCTACGAGCTCTCGAACCAGGCGAACACGGTGATTCGGCAGAACATCTGGTCCAGCCTCGGGGCGAAGGGGCTGCTCGCCCTCGGCGTCCCGTTCGGCCTCGTCCCCATCTGGGCGGCGGTGCTGATCGGCGACGCCGGGCTCACCACCGTGGTGACGGGCAACGCGATGCGGCTCTCGAGCATCGAGCCCGCGACATTCTCGGATTGAACCCTGCCGGAGGCCGTTGCTTGCTCGGCCGCTCAGACCGACTCCCCGGCAGGAACCGGGGTCCACCCGGATGCTTTTGCCACCACGGCTGGATTCATCGCGTATGCCGACCGAACTTCCCGCCGCCGAGTATCGATCGCGGCTCCGCGAGGTGCGGGGCAAACTCGCGAACACCGACGCCGACGCCGCCGTCTGGTTCTCGGCGACGAGCATCCACTACGTCTCCGGCTTCGAGCACGTCCAGACCGAGCGCCCCGTCGCGCTCGCGGTCACCCAGGACCGCATCGAGATCACGGTGCCGCGACTGGAAGTGGAGCGCGTCGAGACGGTCGACCTCATCGACGACGTCCATCACTACTTCGACTATCCGCAGGGCACGCCCATCGAGACCGTCGCCGGGATGCTCGAGGGGCTCGACGTCGACGCCGTCGTCGCCGACAGCGATGGCGCGCCGGGCGTGATGGGCTACGAGGGCCCGTCGCTCTCGGAGTTCGTCGACG
>CAYXXM010000137.1:0-6129 GCA_964469085.1 uncultured Haloferacaceae archaeon | reverse complement strand
CTGTCGGTCGCACTCGACGAGGGAGAGGTCGGTCGTGTACCCGTCGTGGGCACCGAACATCACGTAGTCGGCGTCGTCCCGGACGCCGACGGCCTCGGCGAGTTTCGGGAACGGCACACCGGTGAACTCGCAGTCGAACTTCGACCAGCCCGTGACACAGTGGAAATCCTGCACCTGGCTCTCGGCCCCGAGCGCCCGGAGCGCCTCCCTGTCGAACTCCTGTGGCTCGTCGACGGCGCCGGTGACCGAGAGCGACCAGTAGTCCTCGACGGCCGGCGTCTCCCCCTTTGTCAACACGGGGAACCGGTCGGTTTTTCGCTGACCGGGCGGCAGCCGCTCCCCGCCGAACTCCTGGTGGAGCGCGGTCACGTCCTTTGGCATGGTAGACCGCAGGGGTTCCGTTCACCTATGGGTATCGACTCCGGCCCGACCGTGTGTGAGTCGAGCGAGCGACTATCCGAGTCGACTGCGGGCGTCACCGTTCCTGGACCCTATGCGTCACCGCACCTGGAACCTATGGGGGTTCCGACCGCACGAGCCCATATGGCGACGTACGTCAACCAACTCGGCGATGCCATCGCAGAGCTGCACGGGGACGGAATGACCCCGACGGAGTACGCGGAGTCCTGTCTCGGCCGACTCGACGAGGACGAAGGGGAGGTACGGGCGTTCGTTCCCGAGGCTGACCGTGCCGACCGGATACGCAGCGACGCGGCGGCGCTCGAATCCCGGTTCGAGCACGCCGAGGCGAAGCCACCGCTCTACGGCGTCCCGGTCGGCGTGAAGGACATCTTTCACGTCGATGGCTTCGACACGTGCGCCGGCTCCGACCTCCCGCCGGAGGCCCTCGCCGGGGCCCAGGCCGACGCCGTCACCGCGCTGGTCGAGGCCGGCGCCGTGGTGATGAGCAAAACCGTGACCACCGAGTTCGCGTACTTCGCTCCGGGACCGACACGGAATCCCCACGACCTCAACCACACCCCTGGTGGCTCCTCCTCCGGCAGCGCGGCGGCCGTCGCCGCAGGCATGACCCCGCTCGCGCTCGGGACCCAGACCATCGGCTCGGTCATCCGGCCGGCGTCGTTCTGTGGCGTCGTGGGCGTGAAACCGAGTTACGGGCGAATCCCGTACGAGGGGGTGCTCCCGCTCGCAGAATCCGCGGACCACGCCGGCTACTTCACGCAGGACGTCCTCGGAGCGCAAACTGCTGCCTCGGTCCTCTACTCCGAGTGGAAGCGTCCGGATTCGACCGAGAAGTCGCCGGTCATCGGCGTTCCGCACGAACGCTACCTCTCGCAGGCCGACGACGAGATGCGCCAGTGCTTCGAGGCGAGCCTCGACGATCTGCGGGAGGCCGACTACGAGGTGCGCCACACGGATGCGCTCCGTGACATCGAGGGGGTGAACGAGCGCCACCAGGACATGGTCGCCGCCGAGGCCGCACTGGAACACGCCGCCCTCTACGAGGAGTACGGTGACCGGTACGCCGAGGGGACCGTGGAGCTGCTCGAAGACGGCCGCGAGATTTCTGTCGGGCGGGTGGCGGATGCTCGAACCGCCCGCCTCGAACTCAGGGACGCGCTGGCCCGAATAATGGACGACACAGGGGTCGACCTCTGGGCCGCGCCGGCGGCGCCCGGGACGGCACCGGCGGGTATCGGCGACACCGGCGACCCTGTGATGAACCTGCCCTGGACCCACGCCGGCGTCCCGACAGTGGGGCTGCCTGCGGGTGGTCTCGACGGACTCCCGGTCGGCATCCAGTTCGCAGGGCGGTTCGGCCAGGACGAACAACTGCTGGCGTGGGCGGAATCACTCCGCTCTGTCCTGTAGTGCGAGGGGATTGAGTGTGGAACGCGGCTTGGCGTTGCACTCGCCAGCGGGCAACGCCTTTAAATATCCCCTGGGCCAAGCCGCAGTTGATAGATGCCGAAGGTCGACCTCACCGTCCCCGAGCACCTGGAGATGCAGATTGCACAGCTCGTCGAACAGGGCGAGTTCGTGGACCGCAACGACGCCGTCGAGGAACTGCTCTCGACGGGGCTGAAAGCGTACAAAACCAGTGGCCCGATGGACGACGAAGAGCCCGAGTTCGAGGACGAGGGCATGATGGGTCACGAAGACGAGTACGTTTTCTAACAGCTCCTGCCCCCCCCCGACATCGCCCAGTACGTCAGCGACAGCCAGGAACCGGCAGCGACAGCGGACTGCGATAGTCACAAACGACAGCGACAGCCGGGAGCCACAGCGATAGCCACAACCGACAGCGACAGCCGCTACGTTTACCCACCGGACGCGTCCGCGCCGAGCGGTATGCGAAGCGGCCGCAATAACCCTTAAACCCACGGAACGACCAGTAGACGTATGCACAAAGACGAACTGCTCGAACTCCACGAGCAGATGGTGGTCATCATGGAGAACTTCCGGGAGCGCGAGGATGTCGAGGAGGGAACGTTCGAACCGTACGAGGAGCTCGATGTCGACCCCTCGCACGTCCACAAATCCAAGAGCGAGCACAAACACGCCGTCTTCGTCCTCGGGAACGCGCTGGCGAACGCGATGAGCGAAGACGAGTTCTCCTCTGCGGGCCGCATCGGCAAACGGATGCAGGAGCTTGCGGAGGACGCCGAAAGCCGGCTCTGATGGAGCCAGCGGCGCGGGTCGAACGGTCCCGCCGCGTCGCGGAGCTGATGGACTCGGCGTTTACAGTCCCGGTCGTCGGTACGGTCGGACTCGACGGCATCATCGGGCTGCTCCCCGTCGCAGGTGACTGGGTGACGGCAGTTTTCGGCCTCTACATCGTCTATCAGGGCTCCAGGCTCGGGCTCCCGACATCGGAACTGGCGTGGATGCTGCTGCTGGTCGGGCTCGACGCTGCCGCCGGGAGCGTTCCCGTCATCGGCGACGCCCTCGACATCGCCTGGAAGTCGAATCAGCAGAACGTCGCGCGCATCGAGCGCCATCTCGGCGTCGCGTAATCCTCCTTCACGACGCCGCGTATCCGCTCTCTCGCCGCCACCTACCCTTCCCCTTCAGGTTGTGCGACGTTCCCGCGTCCCCGAAAGCTAAGCCCCCGCCGCCGGTGCGTGCGGTATGGAGCCGACGCTCATCGCCGAGAAAGTCAAGCAAGCCAGAGCGGCCGTTGACGCGAGCGACGCAGACGCGTGGCTGACGTTCTGCCGCGAGACGAACGAGATTGCCGAGCCCTGCCTCCCCTACATCCTCGGGTTCGACGTGGTCTGGCCGACCGCTATCGTCATTGGCCCCGACCGCTCGACGGTGATTCTCGGGAGCCACGACGCGCCCAATGCCGAGGAACTCGGCGTCCACGAGGTGCGGCCCTACGACGAGTCGATTCAGAAGCCACTCGACACGACGCTCTCGGCGCTGAACGCCGACACGGTTGCAGTGAACTTCGACCGCGACGACAATGTTGCTGACGGTCTCACCCACGGGCTCTACCTCCGCCTGCAGGACCTCATCCCGGACCGGGAACTGGTCAGCGCGGCCGACGTCGTCTCGCAGGTCCGCGGCATCAAATCCGAAACCGAACACGGGCGCATCGAGGCGGCCGCCGAGACGACAGCCACACTCCTGGAGGGCCTTGCCGACGCCTGGACGCCGGAGATGACCGAGGCCGACGCGACGGAGTGGCTCCACGAGCGGATGCGGGAAGGGGGCTACGGCAGCGCGTGGTCCTGGGACTACTGTCCGACGGTCCACGCCGGCGGCGCGTCCGACCTCGGTCACACCCTCCCGGCGGACCTGACGGTTCCCGAGGGCGAACTGCTCCACGTCGACTTCGGTGTCGTGGAAGACGGCTACGCTGCAGACATTCAGCGCATCTGGGTCCGGGGTGAGCCGGCACCCGGTCTGCGAGCGGCGTTCACGGACGTGCGCGCAGCCATCGACGCCGGCCACGAGGCGCTGGAACCGGGCACGGTGGGTCACGACGTCGACGCCGCGGCGCGGGCGAAACTCACCTCCCGTGGACACGAACCGTTCGACCACGCCTTCGGCCATCAGGTCGGGCGGACGGCCCACGACGGCGGATTGCTCCTCGGCCCGGAGTGGGACCGTTACGGCGACGCCGTCGCCGGCGAGGTGCGGCCTGGCGAGGTGTACACGATGGAACTGGGGCTCGACACCGAGTGGGGCTACGTCGGGCAGGAGGAGATGGTCCGCGTGAAGGAGGACGGCACCGAGTTCGTCGTCGAGCCACAGACGGAGCTTCGACGACTGACCGAATAGTTCGGTGAGGTCACACGTGATTTTCGAGACCGAACACCGACAGGGAGTTTGAAGTCGCCCGCCGACCCACGCTCTGTCGATGGCTGTCCCCTGGGCGCTACTCCAGCGCGTCGCCGTCGTCGTCACGCTCCTCGGCGGCGCCCGTCTCGCCCTCTCTCTCGACGACCGCGGACTGCTCGCACGGCTCCGCCACCGGTTCATCCTCGGCGTGCCGTGGGGGACTCTCGTCTCGGTGCTCGGCGTGCTGGCGGTCTACCTGTTTGTCCAGGGCGGCCTCCAGCACTGGTACAGACCGGTGATCATCCCGTTCCGTGCGTGGTCGTATCTCGCGCCGCTGGGTATCCTGACCGCCGGCTTCTCGCATGCGGGGCCGGGGCACCTGCTCGGCAACCTGTTCGGCACACTGACGCTGGCCCCAATCGTCGAGTACGCGCTCGGTCATTACCCCCGGAGCCGCGGGGCCAGTTCGTTCAGGTCAACCAGGACCAACCCCTTCGCCCGAGCGTTCCTTTTGTTCCCGGCCGGCGTCGCCGTCGCTGGTGTCACGCTCACGCTGTTCACGCTCGGCCCAGTTATCGGGTTCTCCGGCGTGGTCTTCGCGTTCGCTGGCTTCGCAGTCGTCCGCTACCCACTGGGGACGGTGCTCGCGCTGGCCGGGTCGGACGTCCTCGGCCTGACGTATCGCGCGCTCCGGCAGCCGACGACCACCGCCTCGGGGCGCTCCGTGTTCGTCACTCCGTGGTGGTCCGATATCGCCATCCAGGGCCACGCCATCGGCTTGCTGGTCGGCGTCGTCCTCGGCGCGCTGTTCGTCCAGCGGGCTGACGACGACGTGCCGTCGCCCGTCCGTCTCTGGGTCGGGGTTGTCCTCGTCGCGACGATGCAGTCGCTCTGGGCGGTGTACTGGTTCCGCGGCGGAACCGAGTTCGTGCTGTTTCGCGCCCTCGGCGCCAGTCTCATCGGCGTCGTGGCCGTTCTCATCACCGTCGCCATCGCCGGGCCAAATCGCCCACTGCTCCGGCGGTTCATCACCGTGGAGGCGGACGGCGACGGGAATTCGGTGGACGATGAGACGGACTCGCAGACATCGACTGCGGTCGGTGACGATTCCGGCGGCGGCAGGTGGCGCACCGTTTCCGCCCGGCAGATAGGCACCGTGGCGCTGGTGCTCGTTGCGGCCGTGCTCGCGGGGCCGGCGATTCCGGTGAACCTCGTCACCGTCGAGGGTGAACTGGCCGGCGACCCCGTCACCGTCGAGGGGTACGAGGTGACCTACGCCGAGGATGTCCCCAACGGGATGGTCTCCGTGCTCCCGGTGTCAGTGTTCGGCGAGACGACCCAGGTCAACACGTCCGGGGTTATCGTCCGCAACGAGGACCGGCACATCTGGCTCAGTGCCGTCTCGAAGGGCCAACTCGCCCACAGCGGACGGGCGACCGTCGTCGTCGGTGGCGTCGGCTGGCGGGACACCGTCACCGCGATGCGGCAGGGGTGGAACGCGGTCGGCGGCGACACCGCGTACCGCGTTCGCCTCGTGGGCGGCGGCGACAACCGAACCGTGTTCACCTCCGAGCCCGCACGGGCTGACCTGACAATCGCCGGGAACAACGTCTCCGTCGCACCGCGAAACGGTACGTTCGTGCTGCTCGTGGGGACCGAGAACCGGACGTCGGTCGCGCCCATCCCAGCCGTCAACCGCTCGGTCACCGTCGAGAACATCACGTTCACCCGAGAGGAACGAGCTGTGATCGCGAACCACAACGGGACGAGTGTGACGGTGGTGACAAAGGAGTCCTACAACTAACCACGGCGTCCACGGAGGTGGCCCCGTATTCAATCGGCAAACCTGCCCGGATTCAATCGGCGAACGTCGCGGCC
>CAYXXM010000136.1:0-6147 GCA_964469085.1 uncultured Haloferacaceae archaeon | reverse complement strand
CGAACACGTCGAGTTCGTGGTAGACCGCCAGAATCTCGTCGCGTTCCTCGGCGGTCACGTCGGCTCCGTGGACATCCAGCGCGAACTGGAGCGCGTCGCGGTTCATCTCGTAGAACGGCTGGTAGGCGTCGATGTGGTTGGCGATGAACGTGTAGGCCAGCGAGCGCGAGCGCCAGAGCTGCGAGACGGGGCGGGGGTGTTCGACCCGTGCCTCGAGGGCGTTCTCGGCGGCTTCGACGTCGACGATGGTGCTGTAGGAGTCGAACGTGACTGTCTCGATGCGGTCGGGCTCGAAGGGCATTATCTGACGGTTGGGGCGGAACGGTGGAAACGTTTCGGTGAACTGTTTGAGTGGTTGGATGCAGTTACGGGGATGGTGGATTCGCAGAACCCCGCGCATGGTGCAGTTTTCGTGAGAACCTCAGCAACCGTACCGCCATCACCACGGCGGAGTTCCCCGACACAGTTGTACCGCACCGCCCGCCCCTCAGCGGCCACATGTGCTCGCGGCTTCGCCATTGCCGGGCTTCGTGCCCGGCGCACTGCTGTCGGGTGGGACTGAAAGGGGCCGTGCTCTCCGGGAAGGCGCCCGAAGCAAGGACCACAGGCCGAAGGCCGAGGACCGCAGCGAGGGCCCCGACCGGAGAGCACGGGGCTTTCCCGTTGTTGGTGAACCCGTATTCAACGGCGGAATCCGATACCAAGTCGAAAAGAAACGCACCGAATCACAGAACGACGAATCACCGCTATTCGACCGAAAAACAGTTCCACCCGACCGCGGAACCACTACGCAATGCTCTCTATCGCTCTCGCCGGCAAGCCCAACGCCGGCAAGTCCACCTTCTACCAGGCGGCCACGATGGCCGACGTCGACGTGGGGAACTACCCCTTCACCACCATCGACCCCAACCGCGGCGTTTCCCACGTCCGCACGCGCTGTCCCTGTCTCGACCTGGAGGAGCGCTGTGGCTCTGACAACTGCCACGCGGGAAAGCGCTACGTCCCCGTCGAACTGCTGGACGTGGCCGGCCTCGTCCCCGGCGCTCACGAGGGGCGCGGGCTGGGCAACCAGTTCCTCGACGCGCTGACCGACGCCGACGTGATTCTCAACGTCGTCGACGCCGCGGGCGCGACGAACGCCGAGGGCGAACCCGTCGAGGTGGGGACGTTCGACCCGCTGGAGGAGGCCACCTTCGTCGAGGAGGAGATGGACCGCTGGCTGGCGGGCATCGTCGAACGCAACTGGGAGAGCATCGAGCGCAAGTCCCGCTCGCCCGACTTCGACATCGATGACGCACTGACGGAGATGCTCACGGGCTTCGGCGCCGACGAATACGACGTGACCGCGACGCTCCGGGAAATCGAGTATCCCGAGAACCCGCGGGACTGGAACGACGAAACCAGGGAAGCCCTCGCACGTGACCTGCGCGCCCGGACGAAACCCATCGTCCTCGTCGCCAACAAGGTGGATATCGCACCCGAGGAGAACATCGAGGCGCTGCGGGAGGTGGACAAGCCCGTGGTCCCCTGCACCGCCAACGGGGAACTCGCGCTCCGCAACGGAGCGGAGGCGGGCGTCGTGGACTACGACCCGGGCGACGAGGGCTTCGAGTTGGTCGGCGACGTGAGCGACAAGCAGAAACGGGGGCTTGAACAGGTCCGCGAGGTGATAGCGGCCCACGGTGGCACGGGGGTCCAGGCGTCGCTGAACGAGGCCGTCTACGACCTGCTCGACCACATCACCGTCTACCCCGTCCAGAACGACACCAACTGGACCGATGGCACCGGGAACGTCCTTCCGGACGCGTTCCTGCTGCCCGACGGGTCGACGCCGCCGGACCTGGCCTACGCCGTCCACACCGACATCGGCGAGGGTTACCTCCACGCTGTCGACGCCCGCGAGAGTCGTCGCATCAGTGAGGACCACGAACTGTCGGAGGGCGACGTCGTCAAGATCGTCTCCACCGTATCGTGACGGGGGCACCTGTCGAACAACGGATGGTCGCGTCCCTCCAGCCGAGCCAACTGCTCGTGAGCGCCGAAAAGCTCCGGGCGGTGTTGGACTGGCGGGACGCCGACGACCCTGCCCCGGAGCCGCTGCCGTACCTGAAACCAGTCGAGGACATCGGGCTGGACCCCGGCGTCGTCGAGACGGAGGTTGAGGGTGAACGGGTCGTGCTCGCGGATGGGCACACCCGCGCGCTGGCGGCGGTGCTGTCGGGAGCTGAAACGCTCCCCGTCGTTCGAGAGCCGGCTCGTGATGAACTCTCGATGGAAGTCTACCGCGAGTGTGTCGGCTGGTGCGTCGATGCGGACGTTCGTCGGCCGGCGGATCTCGTGGGTCGGGTTGTCAGCGCCGAGACGCACCAGCGGGAGTGGGTCGACCGGTGTCACCGGCTGGCGGAGGACTGACCGGGACCCAAAAACGCTATTCCCCAGACCCCCCTTCGCCCCATCGTGAGCGACTCCTTCCGCACGAAAACCGGGCGCTGTGCCATTGAGGAGGGGCACGTTCGTCTCGAAACCGGGAACCGGGGGTGGGTTGCGACGGTCCACGACGCGGTTACCGCCACGGCCGTTCCGCCGTGGCGCCGCGCCGTCGTCGTCCTCTGCTACGCCGCGCTCCTCGTGGGCACCGCAGTCGTCGCCGGACGCCTGGCACCGTGGCTCTCGGGTGCGGTCCTCGGCCTGGTTATGGCCGTCGTCGCCTGGAGAACGTACGACCGTCAGCGGTCGCCGCAAAAATCGGTCGAGATACCGCTCTCGAGGGTCGAGAGTGTCGAAGCGCGTGACGGTATCCCCCTGCTCACGCGCCCCCGGTTCGTCATTCGCTATCGGTCAGAGGGTGGCGTGAAGCACCGATATCTGCCCTGTCCATCTCGGCTCTACGGCTTCGGTGCCTACGAAACCGGGAGAGCGATATTTGCGACCCACGGGCTGCTGGACGGTGACGACGGGGCGCCGGGAGAGCCGAGCGAGCAAGAGTCTTAAGCGCTGGCCAACCGTCTACTTCCATATGACCGACGGGGACAGGGGCGCAGAAACGGCGTTCTGGGGAGACGCCGCAGGACCCCAGGCACTCCAGCGGTACCGGACGCTGGTGAACACCATCGACGAAGGCATCTACCAACTCGACCCGGACGGTCAGTTCGTCGCGGTCAACGACGTCATCGTCGACATGACCGGCTACCAGCGCGAGGAGCTGCTCGGTGCCCCGGTTTCAAAGCTGTTCGAGCAGGACGCCGCCTCCCGAATCGAACAGGAAATCGAGCGGCTGCAGGCTCGTGGTGCCGAACGGAGCGAATCGCTGGAGTTGTCCGTCGAAACAGCCTCCGGAGAGACGCTCCAGTGGGAGCTCCGACTCAGCCTCATCTTCGAGGACGGCGAGCTCCGGGGGCGCATCGGCATCGCCCGCGACATCACCGAACGGAAGCGGAGGGAGCGCGAACTGGAGGAGTCGGAACGTCGCTATCGGGCGCTCGTGGAGAACGTCCCGAACGGCGCCGTCGGCCTCGTCGACGAGGAGATGCAGTACGTCACTGTCGGCGGAAACCCGCAAACCAACGACTATCGATCGGCGACCGAGATGGAGGGGGCGACGGTCGGCGAGGGGTTGAGCCAGGCACTGGCCGAGGAAGTGGTACCGCGCTACCGGGCCGCGCTCGACGGCGAGGAGGTTACCGACCCCGACGTCATCGAAATCGAGGTATTCGACGGCAAGCGGCGGACCGTCCTCAACCACGGTATGCCGGTACGAAACGCCGACGGCGAGGTGACCCGTGCCGTCGTCACCCTCACGGATATCACCGAACGCAAGGAGTACCAGCGCAAGCTCGAGGAGTCCAACGAGCGCCTCGAACAGTTCGCCTACGCAGCCTCCCACGACCTGCAGGAACCGTTGCGGATGGTGTCGAGCTACCTTCAGCTCATCGAGGAGCGGTACGGCGACCAGCTCGACGAGGATGGCCAGGAGTTCATCGCCTTTGCCGTCGACGGCGCCGAGCGGATGCAGGAGATGATTAACGGCCTGCTCAACTACTCCCGGGTCGGGACGCGGGGTGAGCCGTTCGAACCTGTCGACCTGGAGGCGGTGTACGCTGACGTGTGCCGTGATCTGGAGATGCAGATCGAGGAGACGGATGCCGACATCACCGTCGAGCCGCTGCCGACGGTCCGGGGCGACCGGGAGCAGCTTTATCAACTGCTCCAGAACCTGCTGACGAACGCGATGGAGTACAGCGAGGAGCCACCAAAGATACATATTTCCGCCGAGAGAGAGGGAACCAAGTGGACCATCGCTGTCCAGGACACGGGAGTGGGGATCGACCCGGACGACGCCGACCGGGTGTTCGACCTCTTCCAACGGCTGCACGCCGACGACGACCACGAGGGGACCGGTATCGGGCTCGCACTCTCGAAGCGCATCGTCGAACGCCACGGTGGCGAGATATCCGTCGACTCGGAGCCGGGCGAGGGGTCGACGTTCTCGTTCACGATTCCGGCAGGTGGTGAGACCGATGAGTGACCAGACCAACGGGGGTGAACCCGCGGACATCCTGCTCGTCGAGGACAACCCGGGTGACGTGCGACTCACCGAGGAGGCGTTCGACGAGGGGAACATCCGTAACACCCTCCACGTCGCCGTCGACGGCGTCGAGGCACTGGATTTCCTCAAGAATCGCGGCGAGTACGAGGACGCCCCCTGTCCGGATATCGTCCTGCTGGACCTCAACCTCCCGCGGAAGGACGGCGAGGTGGTGCTCTCGGAGATCCGCGACGACCCGGAGCTCGAACAGCTTCCGGTCATCATACTTACCAGTTCTGACGCCGAGGAGGACGTCGTCAAATCCTACGAACACCAGGCCAACGCCTATCTGACGAAGCCCGTCGATCCGAACGAGTTCATCGATGTCATCCAGTCGATCAAGGAGTTCTGGCTCTCGGTCGTCCGCCTGCCGCCGTGCGAGAGCAATACGTGAGCGATTGCTCGCAGGCTTCTCGGTAGACGACTGACGCGGCAGGGACACCAGTCCGCCCGGGACTGCCGACGATGCAACGCCGAACGTCGCGACGCACGGCCGACTCCACTCAGATACCCTGCACCGTCTCGATGAGGCCGACCGACTCCAGCCCCATCCAGAGCAGGAACGCCCCGTAGAGCGCGAGGAAGCCGTAGGCCTCGGCGTTCGTGAGTTCGAGTTCCGTCCGGGTGAACACGATGAACACCAGCGTCGCGAACGCCAGAAACCCCATCGTCGGTATCGCCGCGAGGAAGTTGATGGTCGCCGACCCCGACAGCAGGATGCCGACGGGGATGGCGACGAGCAGGTTGAACGTGTTGCTGCCGAGGACGTTTGTGAGACTGGTGACGTCCTCGTCGTGTTTGGCGGCCCGGACGCTGACGAACGCGTCGGGGAGACTCGTCCCGGCAGCGATGACCGTCAGCCCCCAGAGGAAATTCGGCGTGTCGAAGATGACCCCGAGCGTGATGGCGGCGCGGACGATGCCCTCGACGCCGACACCGATGAGGACCAGCGACCCCGCGAGCACCGCCCACTCCCTCGCGGGGTTGATGGTCAGGGACTCGTCGGAGACGTGCTCGTAGACGTCCTGCTGGTGGAGGAACACGTAGATGCCGTAGGTTGCGAGCGGCAGCACCGCCAGCGGCGCGGTCAGAATCGCGGCGCTGTTGGTGCCGCCGGGAACGTAAGTGGCGCCGAGGGCGAACACGATGAAGAGAACCAGGACGCTGATGACGTAGAACTGGGCGTCCTTGTGGACGATGTCCCGGGTGGCCTCGAGGCGTTCGCTGGCCAGCGCGGAGAGCGCGGGGATGACCAGCAGATTGAAGATGGCGCTGCCGACGATGGCGCCGACCCCGAGGGAGAACTCGCCGTGGACCACCGTGCTGATGACGATGGAGCTGAGTTCCGGGAAACTCGACCCGACGGCGACGACGATGGCGCCGTGGACGGCGACGGGGAGCCCGTAGTACTTGCTGAGATATTCCGCAGCGCCTTCGAGGAGTTCACTCCCCTTCCAGATGACGCCCGTCGAGACGACAGCGAGCAGGAGGGAGACGAGTAGGCTGCTCATACTACCGGCCAAAACTATTTCAATATAGGCGCCCAATATTGGGCATGGTCA
>CAYXXM010000135.1:0-6200 GCA_964469085.1 uncultured Haloferacaceae archaeon | reverse complement strand
TGCGCTTCTGAATCAGCGGCACCTCCTCCAGTGGACACTCCACGCCGAGGTCTCCGCGTGCGACCATGATGCCGCCCGCCGCGTCGATGATGCCTGGCAAGTTCTCGACGGCATCGGCCCGCTCGATTTTCGCGACGACCGGGATGTCGACACCGCGGTCCTCCAGGGCCTCGCTCACCCGGTAGACGTCGTCGGCGTCGCGGACGAACGAGGCCGCGACGAAATCCACAGCCGCGTCGGCGGCCAGGTCGAGTTCCTGCTCGTCGGCCGCCGTCAGCACGTCCAGCCCCAGGTCGACGCCCGGGACGTTGACGCCCCTGTGTCCGGAGAGGTCGCCACCCGAATCGACCCGAACGACGACGCCGTCATCGGCCACCCGGCGCACGGTCGTCTCGATTCGCCCATCGTCGAACAGGACGCGGTCGCCCTCCGAGACCCCCTGGATCGATTCCGAGAGGCCGATTGCCTCGGGCGTGAGGGCGTCGCCTTCACCGAGCCGAATTTCGGTACCCTCGTCGTACCGCACTGACTCCTCGGTCGGCGCCGTCCGGATTTCTGGTCCGGGCAGGTCGAGCATCACCGCGAGCGTATCCTCGCGGGCGGCGTCGACGGCATTGGCCCGCTCGATAATCTCTGCACGGTCCGCCGTCGTGCCGTGGCTGGCGTTGAGCCGGACGATTTCGGTGCCGGCCTCGGCAAGCCCGTCGATGGTTGCTCGGTCGGCCGAGGCGGGGCCCAGCGTGGCGACGATAGTGACGGGTGAGGGAGCGTATCGGGTCATCGGGCACGGGCGAGGGGGTCAGGGGCATCTGCGGAACGGTTTCGGCGACGGACAGCGATGGTCACCTCCCCGGATTCTCCGCGCCGATGTAAAAATCCATTCCCGTCACCGTGGTGGAACCTGCACCGGGTCGATTCCCCGATTACGGGTTCAGTCTGTCGAGTTGCCAGCGGCTTCCGGCAGGACAGCGGCGAGCGCTCCTCGGAGGACCGGTTCCTCGCCCAACGCGGTGAGGCGAATCTCCGGGACGTTCGTCATCACGAGGTCGGGGACGCGCTCGCGGAGTGGCTCGATTACCTGTTCAGGGTTGTTGCGAGCCACGGCGCCACCGATAACTACCAGTTCAGGCGCGTACGCGTGAACGAGGTTCACGATGCCGCGGGCGTTGTATCGGGCACAGGTGTCGATGACCCGGTCTGACAACGGGTCGTTGCCGGCGGCCGCGAAGAGGTCCGCGGCACTGAACGTCGGTGAATCGAGGGGCAGCTCTGTGGGTACACCCTCCTCTTCGTGGAGATGTCTCGCATGGCTCGGGAGGTTACTCCCCGCGCAGTAGGCCTCCCAGTGGCCGTCGCTGCCGCAGCCACAGGTGAGTCCGCCTGGCTCGATGACCCAGTGGCCGACTTCGGCCGCGTTGCCGTCCACGCCCGAGAGCACAGTGCCATCGACGATGGCGCCGGCGCCGATGCCCGACGAGATGGTGAGATAGACCATGTTCTCGACCGGGTCTGTTGCGTAGAACCGCTCGCCAATGACCCCCGCGACGGCGTCGTTGTGGAGCGTCACCGGGGCGTCGAGCAGGTCTTCCAGCGGGTCGACGAGCGGAACACTGTCAATCTGTTCCGCGAAGTTCGGCGAGTCGACGACGGCACCCGCGTCCGAATCCAGTGGCCCGGCACTACCGACGCCGCAGGCGACGATATCGTGTGGGGCGATTCCGGCCGCCTCGGCGGCAGCCAAGACGCTCCTCGTGACCGTCCCGGAAACGGCGTCACCGGACGGCCCGGTTGGCGTTTTCCGCCGGTCTCGGGCCACGACTGTCCCGTCCGCTTCGCCGACGACAGCCCTGACGTTCGTCGCCCCGAGGTCGACGCCAGCGTACCACGTCATTACCCGAATGCGGTGGGGAGCCCACATAATCCGTCCGGATTTCGGAACCGACAGGGCTTACGCCACCCCGGTCCCACGCACCTCCGTGAACGGCGACCGCATGGGTCACCGCGCGACCAGACCACCGACGTCCAGGGGACGTACGTCATAGTGGCGCCTGACCGACCCACTCCGGACGAGTCGGCAGGAACTCACGGAGACGAGTCACCCATTCAGGGCGATAGCGACGGCTGTCGGCTCTGTGGGGAACCGATTCCGAAGCGGCGTCAGGATGAATCTCCGTTCTGCTCGCCCGGATGCAGCGAGGTCGATTCGACGCTCCCCGAGGAAAAGCCGAAAGCGGGGACTGAGACCGCCGACGGCAGCCCCACCAGCGACGGGACCGAACCAGCGACAGTTGCCGATTCGGCAGTGTCCACGGAGACCCTATTTCTCGCCGTCGAGGGGATGCACTCGGCGACGTGTGAGGCATATCTCGAATCCGTCGCGACCGGCGTCGACGGCGTCATCTCCGCCGAGGCGAGCTACGTTACGGAATCGATTCGAATCGAGTACGAGGCGTCTGCTGACGCCGCGGCCCTGGAAACAGAACTGCTCGAAACGCTGAGCGTGCTCGACTACACGGCCGCACCGCGGGAGGCAGGCGGGGTCACCGCCACAGAGGACGCCGCCGACCCGGGTGGCGTCGAATCGGTCATTGGCTTCCGCTACGCCGCCGGGGTCGTGTTCACCTCGTTCATGATGATTCCCTATCTCGTTGCGTTCTACCCCGCACACCTCACGTCGCTGCTCGGCCAGAACTATCAGTTGTTCGCCGAGGGCAACCAGGCGCTGCTGGTCCTCCCGGCGTTTCTGATCCTGACCCTCGTCGTCGTCCTGTTCACCGGCGCGCCCGTCTTGCGCGACGCCTACATCGCACTGACGCTCCGCCAGCCGAACACGGGCCTCCTCGTGACGCTGACCGCCCTGAGTGCCTATCTCTACGGCACCGCTGCGTTTCTCGCGGGCCAAACCGGGATTTACTACGACCTGACGGTCGTCACCCTTGCGGTCGTCACCGCGGCGATGTTCCACGAGTCACTGGTGAAGCGCCGCGCCGCTGACGCGCTGACGGACCTCACCGTCTCGCGAGTGACCGAGGCACGGCGCTACGAGGCAGACGGCTCGACCACGACTGTCGCCCTCGCGGAACTGAACCAGGGTGATCAGGTACTCGTCCCGGAGGGAGAGCGGGTTCCCGTCGACGGCACTCTCGTCGAAGGCGCCTGTACCGTCGACGAGGCGGTGGTCACCGGTGAGTCGAGGCCGGTCCGGATGCAGGCGGGCGAGGAACTCGTCGGCGGTTCGGTGCTCACGGACGGCGCCGCAGTCATTCGTGTCGCCGCGGACGCGGCGAGCAGTCTCGACCAGTTGACCACCGCAGTCTGGGGGCTCCAGAGTGCGACCCACAGTGCCCAACGCCGGGCAAACCAGCTCGCCGCACGCCTCGTTCCGGCTCTCATCCTCGTCGCCGTCATCGTCGCCATGGCGACGCTCGCATCAGGGAGCGGCCTCTCGGCAGTGCTCGTCGCGGTGTTAGCGGTGCCCCTTGTCGGCTCACCGTGGGTGCTTGGCTTCAGCACCCCCCTCTCCACCGCGACCAGTATCGACGCGGCGCTTTCCCGCGGGGTCGCCGTCTTCGACGAGACCGTGTTCGAGCGGTTGCGGAACGTGGAGACGGTGGTGTTCGACAAAACGGGAACCCTCACGACCGGGCGGATGGAGGTGGTATCCGCGGACGCGCCCTCGGAGCTGCTCGCGGGTGCTGCCGCACTGGAACGACGGGAGTCTCACCCTGCCGCAGCAGCCATGGTGAACGCGTTCGGTGATGAGTCAGAACGGCCCCTGTCCGTCGAATCGTTCACCAGCCACGCAACCGGCGTCGCCGGCGTCGTCGACGACACGCCGCTGCTCGTCGGCACGCTGGAACTGTTCGCCGACGAGGGCTGGGACGTGCCCGAGAACATCGCCGACCGGGCGACGACTGCCCGGGATTCGGGACGGCTGCCGGTCGTCGTGGGTCGCGAGGGCCACGCCGAGGGGCTGGTACTCGTCGGCGACGAGGCGCGACCGGACTGGGAGGCGACCCTCGCCGGCCTGGCCGGACGCGGGCTGAACATTGTCGTTCTCACCGGCGACGACCAGGCCGCCGCCGAGCCGTTCGCGGCGAGCGGGGACGTCGACCACGTCTTCACGGAGGTCCCACCAGCGGGCAAGACCGCAGCCGTGCAGCGCCTCCAGGCGGATGGGCGGGTGGCGATGGTCGGTGACGGGACCAACGATGCGCCGGCGCTGGCAGCCGCCGACCTCGGCCTCTCGCTCGGGAGCGGCACCGCGCTGGCGGCTGACGCCGCGGACCTGGCACTGGTCAAGGACGACCTCGCGACCGTCGAGTCGGCGTTCGACCTGTCGGCCACGGCCGCAAAACGGCGCCGGCAGAACGACGCCGCCGCGCTGCTGTACAACCTCGTTGCGATACCCGCTGTGCTGGTGGGGCTGCTCAACCCGCTGGTCACGATGGCCGCGACCGTGGTTACCTGTGGCCTCGTCGCGGCGAACGCGTTCCGGGAGTACGACGGCGAGTAGCTATGGGCTGAGCCAACGGCAGTAGGAGACCGATGCTCTCGATCCATACGGTTCGATTCTCGCCAAACTAATTTTCAGAGTTGATCGATTGGGTTGTTGATAATCTCGAAGACTTCGCTCGCCCGGTAGAACCGATTTCGTTGGTTTCCAGTGAGTTCTTCGAGCATCCCGTCGTCCTCGAGCTGCCGGACCAACCGATTAGCCGTACTGTATTCCACATCCAACCAGTCGGCTGCTGTGTTCACGTCGAGGTACGGATTTTCGAAGAGCTTCATGACCAGTTCGAGGATATTCTCAGATCGCTCGCTCTGGTAGCGCTGCTGGCAGTCCTCTCGAAGGTCGACCAGCAGGTTCGCTCGCTGATGAGCCTCGTCTGCCTGCGACTGCACACCACGCAGGAAGAACAGCAGCCACTCTTCCCACTCGCCGCGCTGGCTGACCGCCAGCAAGTGATTGACGTACTCCGAGCGTCGTGCGTTAAAATACGAACTCAAGTAGAGATACGGCTCGGGTAACAGGCCGTTGCGCTGTAGAAGGAGACTGATCAATAACCGCCCAAGCCGCCCATTTCCATCGAGAAATGGATGAACCGTCTCGAACTGGTAATGGACCAGCCCAATCCGGAGGAGCGGATGAAGATCGGTGTGTCGGTTTGCATACTCAAGCACGTCTTCAAGAAGCCCAGGAATGACATTCGGTGGCGGGGGAACGTACCTGGCGTCTTGGATATATGGCGTACTGCCAATGAAGTTTTGGGTCGTGCGGAGGTTTCCTGGATTGGCTTCGTCTCCACGGACGCCCGAGAGTAATCGGTCGTGCATTTCACACAACAACTCGACGGAAATCCAATCGCCAGTCGTGATCGCGTCCAGTCCGTGGGTGAGTGCGTGAAGATAATTCACGACTTCCTGGGTTCCCTGCCGCCTGTCTTCGTTGATGAGGGATTCTTGCCCGGCTTCGTAGGCGTAAATATCTGACAGGGTGGCGTGCGTCCCTTCGATTTGAGACGATTCCAGTGCCTCTTTCCGAATGAACGGCTCGATGAGGATCTCTCGTGACCCGACACGTGGACCGATACCGTGGAGTCGACCAAGTGCCTGTGTCGCCTCCGCGAGCGGTGTAATGAGTTGTTCAGTGCTGATCGAGGGCGGAAGCGGGTCAGGCTTGAACGCCGAATACGTCCCCTCGGGAGTCGTCGTGGGGACGATTTCACCGGGTGCCGTGTCGTCGAAGTCATCTCGCTCCATCAGTGGTATCCACACAAATACACGACCCACTATTGGTTATTTCGGTCCAAAATCAAAATAGTGTGGTGACAGATTGCACGTATCCCACTACAGTCTCAATGCCCACCGACGGGGGGCTCACAGGCAGGTCGAGTAAACTACCCCGTCCTACTCGCTCCCTCGGGCCTTGCGGCCCTCGGTCACTCCTTGAGGACGGGGCGTTGCCGAAGCGACATTGTGCCCCACGACCCCATGCATGGACGTGGCCCGGCTTCATATTACCATCCTCGTCCCGGCGTGGGCGCGATTGTATACGCCTCCCACTCCGACCGGGACGAGGAGTGTCCCGCCGATTTAATTCCCGGTGTTCTTGCGCTCTACCCCAAGATGGGGACGGGGGTCGAATCCGTTCGCGGTCCTCGTCCCCGAGTATGAGGTGCGAGGCCGGACGGCCTCGC
>CAYXXM010000134.1:0-6205 GCA_964469085.1 uncultured Haloferacaceae archaeon | reverse complement strand
GGTTGACGTAGATGAGCCCCATCACCGTCGCGCCGAGGTGGTCGAGCAGGTCGTCCGTGTCGTCGAAGCGGTCCCACGACTCCATCTCGTGTTCGGGCCCCCAGTCGACGGACTCGTCGGGCTGGAAGGCGTCCGTGCGGCCGCCGGCAAAGCCGAAGGTCTCGAAGCCCATCGACTCCATGGCGACGTTCCCCGCGAGCACGATGAGGTCGGCCCACGAGAGCTGCTTGCCGTACTTCTGTTTGACCGGCCAGAGCAGGCGCCGCGCCTTGTCGAGGTTGGCGTTGTCGGGCCAGCTACCGAGCGGTTCGAACCGCTGGGTGCCCTCGGAGGCGCCGCCACGGCCGTCGGTCGTGCGGTACGTCCCGGCGCTGTGCCAGGCCATCCGGATGAAAAGCGGGCCGTAGTGACCGTAGTCGGCCGGCCACCAGTCCTTCGAGTCCGTCATCACCTCTTCGAGGTCCGCCTTCACCTCCTCGAGGTCGAGTTTCTGAAACTCCTCTGCGTAGTCGAAATCTTCGCCCAGCGGGTATTGCTGTGCGTTCTGGTCGAGTGCGCTCAAGTCCAGCAGGTCGGGCCACCAGTCTTGATTGGACTTACTCATCACAAGTGAATTGTCGCTGTTGCGTGTTAAGATTGACTACTTACTGAACGAATCTTCGCCGCGGACAAAACTATCTATATGTTTTATCAAGTTTCGGGAGGGACGGACCGACCGCGCCGGAGCGGTTCAGTCGTCGTCGCTCAGCACGCCCTCCGCGACGGCCATGTCTTCGGGGTCAGGGTCATCCTCCGTCCCCCGGAGGACGAAGCGCTTGCGAACGAGGTCAGCGGCGTAGATGACCGTGCCGAGGATGATGAGCGTGTCACCGGGCAGGCGCGCCCAGAAGAGGTCCTGCACGAGTGGCTGGTTGTAGAACGCCACGCTCCGTGCGGCGGCGTAGCTGTCGGTGAAGGCCGCCTCCAGTTGGAGGAAGCCGACCGGCAGCACCGAGACGAAGACCATCAGCGCCAGCCCGACGTTCCAGCACCAGAAGGCATAGCGGAGCCACGAGCCGTCCCAGCGATTCGGCTGGATGCTGATGCGAAGCATGTAGGTGACCATGCCGAGCGCGAGGAAGCCGAAGGCGCCGAACATCGCCGCGTGGGCGTGGCCTACCGTGAGGTAGGTACCGTGTTCGTAGTAGTTGATGAGCGGGAGATTGATGAAAAATCCCAGCACGCCGGCCCCGACGAAGTTCCAGACGCCGCTGGCGACGATGAACATGAAGGGGAGCTTGTAGGGGAAGTCGTCGGCCCCCATCGCGGAGTACTGGCCCAGCGCCTCGTAGAGGATGAAGACCAGCGGAATGAGTTCGAGCGTCGAGAAGACGCTCCCGATGGGCACCCAGATGTCGGGCATCCCGACCCACCAGTAGTGATGCGAGACGCCGATGACGCCCGTGGACATCACGAGCAGCGCCTGCAGCATGACCGCCTTCTCGGCGCTCTTGCGGTCGAGCAGGTTCATCGACACCAGCGTCAGGCCGATGATGGCGACGATGAAGAACTCGAAGGCGCCCTCGACCCACATGTGGACCACCCACCAGCGCCAGAACTCCGTGACGGCGATGTTGGTGCTGGGAGTGAACATGAAGCCGGCGACGAAGAGCAGGGCGATGGAGCCACCGGCGTACAGAATCATGTGGGCCAGCCCGAAGACCGGTTCACGGTCGAGCAGCGGCTTGAGACCTCGGATGGAGAGGACGGCCCAGATGCCAAAGCCGATTAGCAGGCCGAACTGCCAGATTTTGCCGACTTCGAGGTACTCCAGGCCCTCGTTACCGAGCAGCCACCACAGCTGGCCGTCGAGATAGCCGTTCGCGCCGAGCCAGATGCCGGCCATCCCGCCGACGGTGACGACCACGATTGCGCCGAGCAGGCCGTCGACGTACAGCGACTGGCGCTTGGGTTCGTGGCCGGTCAACAGCGGCGGGAGGAACAGACCGGCGCCGAGCCACGTCGCGGCGATCCACAGAATCCCGAGGTCGATGTGCCACGTCTTCGCGATGGCAAACGGGAGCAGTTGGAGGATGTGCGTGCCGAATATCTCCTCGATGCCGAAGAAGCCGGCCCGCTCGATGTAGAAGTGTGCGAGCAGGCCGCCGAGCATGACCTGTGCCAAGAACAACCCCGCTGCGATGGGGATGAATCGGAGCGCCGAGCGCTGGCTTGGGAAGACGCTCACGTCGCCGGGTTCGGGCACCGAGATTCCCGCACTCTTCGGTTCGGGGAGGTCGATGCTCCTGTAGAGCCAGATGCCCGCGCCGGCCCCGGCGACGAGCAACACCATCGCGACGACGCTCCAGGTCATCGCCGCGCCGGTGGCGTCGTTGCCGGCACCGGGCTGGTAGGGCCAGTCGTTCGTGTAGGAGTGGTCACCCGCCGGCCGGTCGGTGTGGGAGAACCACGCCGTCCACATCGCGAAGTCGGCGAACTCTCTCGCGTCCTCCTCGCTCTCTATCATCCCCTCGGGGACGCCCCGGACGTGACTCCCCTCGTGGTACCGCTGGACGTACTCCTCGCGGACCTGCTGGTGGGCGTACAGCTCCGCTGCGGAGTAGTTGACCGGCCCGCCGTCGTAGGTGGCGTCGAGTTCGGACTCGACGCTGGCGTTGATGGCCGCCCGCTCGCCCGCCGCGAGGGCGCTGAAGTCGGTTCCGTGGCGGTCCTGCGCGTAGTACTCGCGCATGTACTGCACCTTCAGTTCGAGTGCGTCGGCGGTGTAATCGGCGCCGTAGTAGGCGCCGTTGCCGAGAATCGAGCCGTGGTTCATCAGCCCGTTCTGCTGGAAGGTCCGCTTGCCGTCGCGAATCTCCTCGCCGGTGACGACGGTCTGGCCGTCGGGACCCTGGATCTCGTCGGGTATCGGCGGTGCCTCCTGATAGGCCAGCCACGCGCCCGCGCCCATCACCACGAGGTTGGCGATGAACACGACGGCGATTATTTTCGCGATGGTCGCGCGTTTGACTTGCATACACGCGAGTGTCGACCGGCCACGCGTATGAACCGCCGACCCGCTTCCCGAGGGCCGGCAACGGGAGCGAACACGTTCGTCAGAGGGTTCTGGTGGGTCCTGTCCCGTGAATCAATCGAGCCACCAGTGTGGCGCGACCGGTCAGACGAGGCGCGCGTACTCGTCGTCGGTCAGGTCGATGTGGCTCGCGGCGACGTTTTCTTCGAGGTGGTCGAGACTCGACGTGCCCGGAATCGGCAGCGTCACGTTCGAATGTTCGAGGAGCCACGCCAGCGCAATCTGGTACCGGGTGGCGTCGTGGGCGGCGGCGATGTCGTCGAGCGTGTCGCCGAGGTCGCCGAGGTCCCCCGCCGCGAGCGGGAAGTACGGCATGAAGCCGATGCCGTGGTCCTCGCAGGCCTCCAGAACGTGTTCGGCGTGGCGGTCGGCGACGTTGTACTGATTCTGGACGGTGGCGACGTCGACCATATCGAGCGCCGCTTCGAGTTCCTCGACGCCCACGTTCGAGAGGCCGACGTGGTCGATGACCCCTTCGTCTTTGAGTTCGGCGAAGGCCTGCACGCTCTCCTCGATGGGGACGTCGTCGTCGGGAGCGTGATACTGGAGGAGGTCGATGCTGTCGACGCCCAGCCGGTCGCGGCTGACCAGCGCCTGGTTGTGGATGTAGTCGGGGTCGCCGTGGCGGAGCCAGTCGCCGTCGGTGTTGCGGAGCAGGCCGGCCTTCGTCGCGACGACGGCCTCGTCGGTGACGCCGGCCTCGCGGATGAGCCGTTCGCTGACGCCGGGACCGTACGAATCGGCGGTGTCGATGAAGTCGACGCCGCTGTCGACGGCCCGTTGGAGAACCTCGCGGGCGGTGTCCTCGTCGTCGGGTGAGCCGATGACGTCCTCGCCGGTGAGTTGCATCGCGCCGTAGCCGAGTCGGTGGACAGTCAGGTCGCCGCCGATGTCGAACGTGGAACTCTCGTTTGTGACCATGGGCACGGTTCATCCTGGAGACCGAAAGGGGCACCGCCAAACTGGTGTGGCACTCCGGGCGGACGAAACGGCTATTTGGCCGCCGCCTCTTGTCCCGGATAGATGGAAGTCGCCCTGCTGACCATCGGTGACGAACTGCTCGCGGGCGATACGGCAAACACGAACGCGACCTGGCTCGCCGAACGGCTCACCGAGCGCGGCGTCACCGTCACGCGCATCCTCACGATTCCCGACGACCGCGCGCTCATCGCCGACCGAGTGCGCGAGTACAGCGACGCCTTCGACGCGGTCATCGTCACCGGCGGCATCGGCGGCACGCCCGACGACGTGACCGTCGACGCCGTCGCCGACGCCTTCGACCGCGACCTCGTCGTGAGCGAGCAGGCCCGGGTCGCCGTCGAGGAGCGTCTGGAGGACATCGGCGACGCCGTCCCGGACCTCGATTTGGATATCGACGCCGAGGCGACCATCCCCGAGGGCGCGCGCCCGCTGCTCAACCCCCAGGGGCTCGCACCGGGGTGTGTCGTCGAGAACGTCTACGTCTTCCCGGGGATTCCGCAGGAACTGAAGGGGATGTTCGGCGAGATCGCCGAGGAGTTCTCCGGCGACGCCGTCTCACACTTTCTCTACACGACCGTACCCGAGGCGAACATCATCCCGACGCTTGAGGCCGTCACCGAGGAGTTCGACGTGAGCGTGGGCTGTTACCCCGACCGGAACGCCCGGCACAACCGACTGAAGATTACGGCGGAAGACGACGAGACGCTCGGTGCGGCGACGGCGTATCTCCGCGAACGGGTCGAGACGAGCGAGACGCCCGTCGAGCGGGACTGGAGTCGAGGGGACGCGTACGGGGAGGAGTGAGCGGTTCGGAGCGAACGAAGTGAGTGAGAACCGCTTTGCGAACCGGGAACGGAGTGACCCGTGAGCGGAGCGAGGCGCGAGCCCGCGAGCGCCTCGGACATGCGAGCACCCCTACTAATCGGTCACATCACACAACAGCATCGACCGACACTGCACCGTCTGCGCTCACGTCGAACTGATAGCCGAACTCGAACGTCTCTCCCGAAACGTCTCCCGACAGCTGGTCGGCGTCGGTGCCGAACTGGAGGTCCATTGTTGCCTCATATGTCCCGACGGAAAAACAGGCGTCGACGGGACCGGTGTAGTATACGTCGTGGACTGACCGCACCGTCTCGCCCGCGCCGAACTGTTCGGTGCGCTGTTCGATTGGATTGTATGCAGGCTGAATCCCCTCCCTGTCTGCGGTTTCGAACCGCCAACAGCCGTCGACCTGCGAGTCAGCCAGTTGGAATGCGTGGACGTTCGGGGCGTTCGGCGGGAAGCAGACGAGTTCCCCCGTTTCACCGTCCGCTCGGAGGACTCCAGCGGGGAGCGACCCCGCGCTCGTCGGTAACGGATAGACGGCGTGGTCGCTCTCGTTGGTCATCCGCAGTTCGACGCGCACCGGGGCGGTGTCGGTTGCCTGACTGAGAACCTCGCCGCTGTGACTGAGGTCCGACCGTTCGGGCAGCGGCGACGGTGTCGGTGTGTCGGAGGGCGACGAGTCGGAAGGTGAGGAGTCCGTGGGCGACGAATCCGATGGAGAATCGAACGCCGAACAGCCAGCGAGGGCAACCGCAACTGGGACACTCGCTCGGAGCAGGGACCGGCGGGAGGGCGTGTCCATACTCGGCCCGAACGCGGCGTTCGGTAAGTGTCTTGTCCACAGACCGAGAGAAGAACCGGCCGAGTCAGACCGGCTTGAACCACTCCCCGTACTCGGCGGGTGCCTCGTCGAGGATGTCGAAGAACGTGGTCTGAATCTCGTCGGTGACCGGCCCCTTCGTGCCGGGACCGATTTCGTTGTCGTCGACGCTCCGGATGGGCGTGACCTCCGCAGCGGTTCCGGTGAAGAAGAGTTCGTCGGCGGTGTAGAGTTCGCTCCGGGAGATGGTCGCGTCGTCGTGGACGGTGTAGCCCAGGTCACGGGCAATCGTGATGACCGACCGGCGGGTGATGCCGTCGAGGATGGATTCGGCCAGTCCCGTCGTGTAAATCTCGCCGTCCCGGACGAGGAAGATGTTCTCGCCGGGGCCTTCCGCGACGTTGCCCTCCTTGTTGAGGACGATGGCCTCGGTGTAGCCGTTGCCCTTGGCCTCCTCGGTGGCCAGCAGGGAGTTGACGTACAGGCCGGTCGTCTTGGCGTTG
>CAYXXM010000133.1:0-6211 GCA_964469085.1 uncultured Haloferacaceae archaeon | reverse complement strand
CGAGTTCGTCCATGAAGATGATGGCTGGACTATCCTCCTGGGCTTCCTCGAATATCTCGCGGAGCTTCTCCTCGGACTCCCCGTAGTACTTCGACATGATTTCGGGGCCCGAGAGGAGATGGAACGAGGCGTCGATTTCGTTGGCGACGGCCTTCGCGATGAGCGTCTTCCCCGTGCCGGGCGGGCCGTGCAGCAGCACCCCCTTCGGCGGTTCGATGCCGAGGCGGCCGAACAGCTCCGGATGGCGCATCGGCAGTTCGATCATCTCGCGGACCTGCTCGAGTTCCTCGTCGAGGCCGCCGATGTCCTCGTAGGTAACGTCGGGCGTTTCGCTGGCCTCGGCGCCACCGCCCCCGACGCCCGCACGCTCGTGGAGCTGTTCGGCCGGCTGCTGGCTGATCTCGACCTCGGTGCTGTCGGTGATGACCACCGTGCCACCCGGCGCCGTGTCGGCGATTTTCAGGGGGACGGCCTGTCCCTGGCCGCCCATGAAGCCGAAGCCCAGCGGGAGCTGGACGTCCTGGCCGGCGGTGACGGGCTGACCCGAGAGCTCCTTCCGGAGCAGGCCGCCGATGTCGCCGCGGATGTTCATGTTCTGCGGGAGCGCGACCGTCACGCGCTCGGCGGGGCTCACGTCGGCCGGCTCGACCTCGACGCGGTCGTCGATGCCGACGCTGGCCTCCTGGCGCAGTCGGCCGTCGATGCGCACGACGCCGGTGCCGTCGTCCTCGGGGTAGCCGGGCCAGACACGAGCGATAGCGGTGCCCTGCTGGCCCTCGATACGGATGAAGTCCCCACCCGAGAGCCCCATCTCGTCGGCGGCGACCCGGTCGACCGCCGCGAGGCGGCGCCCGGCGTCTTTCTGCTTCAGCGGCTTGACCGTGAGCTTCATTTCGCCACCTCGATGGTCAGCACGCCATTCTGGACGGTCGTCGCCTCGGCCTCGCCGGGGAGGTCGAACTGGGATTCGGCGCTCTCGCCGTCGGCGCCCTCGGCGACGACGATGGCGGTACTGCCGACGGTGTCGACGGAGAGCTCACCCGCCCTTGCGCGGAGGTCGAGCGCGAGAACGTACCGGTCGTCGTACTCGTAGACGCGGCCGAACTGCTCGTCACTGATGCTGCGTTGGTGAGTATCCATTAGCTAACCCTACGTAACCGTCCTGTATATATAACCCTATCGCAAGCGAACCGCAAGAGGGCGGCAACCACTTGCGGCGTCGTTGGGCTAGCGGTTCGAGTTTTGTGCTCGCTCCAGCGGGTCCTCGGCGCTACCAACCCGATGGTCGCGTGGGGGACACCTCCCGCGGATTTATGCCGACTCCGGGCGAGTTACGGCTATGGAGCGGGTGTCTCACCACGGCCGGGAGACGGCCTATCGGCGCTCCGCTCGGACCGACGAGGGGCCGGGGCTTCTCTGTATCCACGGCAGCGGCGGGAGCGCCGACGTCTGGAAGGCTCAGGCCCGCCTGTCCGACCGGACGCCCGTGACAGCGCTCGACCTCAGCGACCACGGAGAGAGCGGTCCCTGTGTCGCGGATTCGGGGTACGAGACGCTGACGGCGTACGCTGACGACGTCATCGCCGTCGCCGAGGCGACCGGTGACCGGGTGCTCTGTGGCAACTCGCTGGGCGGCGCGGTCGCGATGCGGATCGCCCTGGACCGCGACCTCGACCTCGAGGGGCTGATTCTCGCCGGAACCGGCGCGCGTCTGGCCGTGCTCGACGACCTGCTGGTCTGGCTGAAGACGGACTTCGACCGCGCGGTCGAGTTCCTTCACGGTCCCGACCGGCTGTTCCACGACCCCGAATCGGAACACGCCGACGTGAGCGAGCAGGCGATGCGGGAGACGGGACAAGCCGTCACGACGCGGGATTTCCGCACCTGCCACGCGTTCGATGTCCGTGGCCGACTCGGCGATGTCGACGTCCCAGCGCTCGCCGTGGTCGGGGAGTTCGACAGGCTGACGCCGCCACATTACCACGAGGCGCTGGTCGACGCCATCCCCGACTGTGAACTCGCGGTCCTCGAGGACGCGGCCCATCTCGCGATGCTCGAACAGCCAGAGGCGTTCAATCGCGCCGTCGATTCCTTTCTCGACCGCCTCTGATGCCCGAACACGTCGGCAGCACTGACCCGGAGGGCGTCGATTACGGCTGGGTGATGCAGACCACCTTCGTGCTGACCATCGTCGTCGGCGCGCCGGTGGTGACGCTGCTCGCGACGCAGGCGACGCTGCCGGATTGGGCGTCGCGGGTCTCGTTCGCGGTCAGGGTGGGAGCGGTGGTCTGGGTGCTCACCGGAATGATGGTGTATCTCTACGCGCGCAGGCAGGAGCAGCAGAACGATGACGCTGTGGCGTAATCAGTCCACCCACCGGAACGGCACCCCCGCCCGCCGAGCCGCCACCTCGTCGCGCTCGGAGTCGCCGACGAACTCCGCGCTCGCTGGCTCGACACCCATCCCTCGAAGCGTCGCCAGCAGCGGCTCCGGGTCGGGCTTGTGCGTCCCGACGGAGTCTCGGCCGACGACGGCGTCGACGTGCTCGGCGAGGCCGTGCGTTTCCAGCGCGAGCCGACACGCCGCTTCGCAGTTCAGCGAGCAGACGCCGACCGGACCGGTCGTCGTCGCCAGTTCGTCAGCCAGCGGGAGCCGCCTGGACTCGGGGGCGGCCTCGCGTTCGTGGGCACCGACGGCGGCCTCGAACGCGTCGACGGCGTCCGTCTGCCTGGCGAGTTCGAGCAGCCCCCAGAGCTCCGTCCCGTCGGGGTCGAGGCCAGCGTCGCGGAGCGCGGCAGCGGCGTCCTCGGCGGCCGCGCCCCAGTCGACGGGGAGGCGGACGAGCGTACCGTCGAGGTCGTAGACTACCGGGCGGCTCATTCGCTACCACCGTCGGTGCACCTGGAGTGGAGAGCGGCAATGGAGCACTGCTGCATACTCTGTGAAAGTGGTCCACGGATAAAAGGGGAGGCCCTCAACCGGTTGCTGTTCTTCACAACAATATTATCGACATCGTGGTTCCCAACGTCATCCTGGATGGCGCCGGAGGACGTTCGGACGCTGGAAGATACCGCCCGACGGTTTACGGATGGAAGGACGAAAAACGAATATGGTCGTGAACAGATTGCGTCACACTCTATAATTACCACAAAGAACTAAGGGAAGGTTAACATATATATTGGCTGAATAATAGCAGATGTGTCCCGTACGAATAAGTCGGCGGAAACTGCTCTCAGGGGGAGCCGTTTTAGCAACCTATCCGGTTGCGGGTTGTGGTGAAAAAGAACCACCGCGCGAGACGGATTCCGCTCGCAGAAATACAACGGAAGGCATCCCAGCCGATTCAGAAACTTCCTCACAGTCACCTACTGATACGACATCTCCGACCGATTCCCCGACATCCGAACCGCCCTGTGTCGGCGGTGGCGAGACGCGACTCGCGTTCGGCGAGTGGCACCAGTACGGGGACCTGCACGTCACCGTTTCGTCGCTGGAACTGCTGACGGAGTTGCGACTGGACGACGGAACGACGGTGCAGATGCCCGACGACGAACTGTTCGCCCTCATCACGATGCCGCTGGAGAACCGGACTGGCGTGAAGGAGTACTTCAGCACGACGACGGCGGGACCGGTGTTCCTCTCCGAACCTTGTGCCGTCTCCGAGCCGGCGCTGAACTTCGACGTACTGGACGGCGAGGAGAGTTACGACCGCCTCGCGGCCGTTGAGCATACCCGTCAGTATCGACCCGATGGCTACCGGATCGATGCAGGGAGCTCCGGGAAAGTTTGGTACGCGGCAGTTCTCCCCCGCTCGGCCGAACGCGAGGGACTGGAAATCGGATGGGGCGGCCCCGACGGGGATTACCCGGTTCGCTGGATTCCGAAGAAAGGGACGGCGACCCCGTAGATAGCGGGGTTTTCGCGGCGATTCATCCTTCGAGCCGGTTGCTCCATCAATCGGGAAACCATCACCCTCCTTCGGCGACCGAGGAAGTGGGCGCCCGCGCCAACTAATCCAGCAGGTCCCGCGCGATGATGGTCTGCTGAATCTCGCTGGTCCCCTCGTAGATGGTCGTGATCTTGGCGTCGCGGTAGAACCGCTCGACGTCGAACTCCGCCATGTAGCCGTAGCCGCCGTGGATCTGGACCGCCTCGTTGGTCACGTCCATCGCCGCCTCGCTCGCGAAGTACTTGGCCATCGACGCGATGACCCGCGAGTCCTCGCCGTTGTCTGCCATCCGGGCCGTCTCCCGGCAGAGCAGCCGTGCAGCCTGGACCTGGGTCGCCATGTCGGCGATCTTGTGCCGGATGGTCTGAATCTCGCCGATGGGCTTGCCGAACTGCTCCCGATCCCCGGCGTAGTCGATGGCTTCGTCCAGCGCGGCCTGTGCGAGCCCAACGGCCTGCGAGGCGATGCCCAGGCGACCGCCGGTGAGGATGCGGAACGCCGCCGAGAGTCCCTCCCCCTCGGGCGTGAGGCGGTATCGCTCGGGCACCTCGACGCCGTCGAAGGTCATCCCGGTGGTGTCGCTGGCCCGCAGGCCGAGTTTGTGCTCCTTCTTCCCGACCTCGACGCCCTCGAAGTCACCGGGAACAAGGAACTGGGTGATTGAGCCCCGGTCGTCGGCGTCGGTTTTGGCGAAAACGATGTAGACGCCAGCGCGCTCGCCGTTGGTGATCCACTGCTTCTCGCCGTCGATGACGTAGCCGTCGTCGGTGCGCTCGGCCGTCGTCGTCATCTCGGCGGGGTTGGAACCGGCGCCCGGTTCGGAGAGACAGAACGCGCCGACGGGCCGGCCGTCGACCATCTCGGGCAGCCACTCCGCTTTGACTGCGTCGCTGCCGAACTCCGCGATGCAGGAGGTGGCGAGGCAGTGGACCGAGAGCGCCGTCGCGACCGCGAGGTGACCGTAGGCGACGGCCTCGTTCACGACGGCGTAGGTGCCGCTGTCGGCGTCGAAGCCGCCGTACTCCGCAGGGACGGTCAACCCGGTGATGTCGAGGTCCGCGAGGCCGTCCCAGGCGTCCTCGGGGAAGGACTCCTCGGCGTCGGCCGCCTGTGCGTCGGGACGGAGTTCCTCGACGGCGAACTCGTGGACCACGTCGCGGATGGCCTGCTGCTCGGCCGTCAGGGCGGAGTCGGTACGGAGTTCCATACTGCCGAGCATGACCCGGCGGCGCAAAAACGGTCCGACTCGGGGGGCCGCCAGCGAGCGCGCCGGCCTCCGTCTATCCCCGCAAGTAGCCCACAATGTCCAGTGGCGTCACCGGAATCCCGCCACCCTGGGCGAATGTGGGGCCGCCGCCGCCACCGCCACCGAACTCTGTGGTCACGTCGTCGACGACGTCGTTTGCATCGACATCGCCGTTCGTGGCGACGACGATGAACGTCTCCCCGGAGCTTCCCGCGACGGCGACCACGTCGGCCTCGTCGCCAGCGAGGTCCTGGAGTTCGCCCTGGAGGTCGTTGGGGGAGAATTCCACCGGGTCCTCGCCGGTCGAGGAATCTGTGATGGCGCCGACGAGCCAGGACGCGCCGCCGCGCTCGACCGGTTCGAGGTCAGCAAGCCGCTGCTCCAGCAGTTCGCCTTTCAGCTCTCGGACCGCGTCTTGTAGGTCCTCACGTTCGGCTCCCAACCGGTGGACGGCTGCCGGGAGGTCGGGCATGGCGACGTCGAGGTCCGTCGCGGCGTCGCGGGCGGCCTCGTGGCTCTCGGCGGCGTGGTCGATGCCCACCGGGCCGACGGCGAACTCCACCCGCGTCGCGCCCTCGCCGGGGTTCGAGCGGTCGAGCACCCGGATTGGGCCGATTTCCTGGGTGTTCCGGACGTGCGTGCCGCCGCAGGCCGCCACGTCCCAGCCCTCGACGGTGACGACCCGGACCTCGTCGGCGTCGCTCATCACGCCCTCCTCGGTCTTGGTGTTGAACGCGACGTCCTCGCGCTCCCGGGCGGTCTCAGCCTGCTGGTACTCCCAGCTCACGGGTAGCGAGTCCCAGACGGCGCGGTTGGCCAGCCGTTCCATCTCGACCAGCCGTTCGTCAGTGATGTCGGTCCCGGCGGTGAAATCCACGCGGACTTTCTCGCTGTCGATGTCGAACCCGGCGTACCCGATGTCGTCCAGTACGCGCCGTCCTGCGCCGAACAGCACGTGGCTCGCGGTGTGGGCCCGCTCGCAGTAGGTCCGGAACGTGGCGTCGACGACGCAGTGG
>CAYXXM010000132.1:0-6221 GCA_964469085.1 uncultured Haloferacaceae archaeon | reverse complement strand
GCGATGATGGACTCCAGCGACGGCCTCGCCCGCTCGCTCCACCAGCTCGCGGCGGCGAGCGACTGCGGCTTCGCCATCGAGTGGGACCGGCTCCCGGTCCACCCGGCCGTCGAGGCCGTCGCCGAGGACGAGGCCGACCGCCGGGAGTGTACGGCCCACGTCGGCGAGGATTTCGAACTCGTGTTCACGACGCCAGCCCCCGACGCGGCGCTCACAGCCGTCGCGGAGGCCGGCGGCGATGCAACGGTCATCGGTCGGGTGACTGACAGCGGTGTCACCGTCGACGGGGCGCCGCTTCCGGACCGCGGCTTCACCCACGGCGAGACCTGAGGGCAGCGGACGGGGGTCGTGAGGCGCCCGTGCTCGCCGGTGGTCTTCCTGCCGGCGACGGCTCAGATCGTCGCGATCTCGATGGGGACGGCGAGGAAACAGAGCCCGCCGAGGAGGAACGTCAGTACGCCGACCAGAATCCGCTTCCAGCCCACGGGCGTCTCGTCCATCGGGTTGGCGGTGCCGCCCAGGGAGACCACGACAGCGAGGAACCCCCAGAACACCCAGAGGCCGACCGAGTCGTTCAGCCCCAGTCCCTCGACGTACCAGAGGTACGCTGCGAGGGTGAACAGCGTTCCCGGCACCATCGCGGCGACGGTCTCCTGGCGCTCGCCGACGATGGCCCTGACGATGTGGCCGCCGTCGAGTTGGCCGACCGGCAGCAGGTTCAGGACGGTGAAGAACATCCCGACCCAGCCGCCCATAACGACCGGATGCATGACTTTGTTCTCGGCCTCGTAGCCGGTTGGCTGGCCGAGCGCGTCGGCGACGAGTTCGAGCAGCGGCGGGTTGTGAAAGAGGATGACCTGCCCGCCGCTGTCGAGCACGCGCTGGGGGACCGTCATCGGGTCGAGCGAGACGCCGATGGCGGTGACGACGACGGTGGCGGCGAGCCCGGCCAGTGGCCCCGCAGCGCCGATGTCGAACAGCGTCCGGCGGTCGGGGATGCGGCTCCGCATCCGGATGACCGCGCCCATCGTGCCGAACGGGACGAAAAACGGGATGACGTAGGGGAGACTCACGTCGACGCCGTGGTAGCGCCCCATTGCGTAGTGGCCGAGCTCGTGGGTCAACAGCACGCCGAGCACTGCGGCGGTGAACGGCCATGCCTCCAGAACCCGCAACGGGTTGGCCATCACCGCGGATACCGGAACGTAGTACCACGCGGTCGCGCCGACGAACAGTGTCGTGACCACCGTCGCCAGGAGTAACGCGACGTTCACCGCCGGCGACCGGTCCTGTTTCGCGGCGGTCCCGACGGGTCTGGCGACGAGCACGTCGCCGCCTTCCTCGCCGCCGGCGATGCGGAGCTCGTAGCCCGTTTCGCGGAACGCGGGGACGAGTTCGTCGGCGAGACGGGACTGCGGAACCAGCGACTCGCCGTAGTAGAAGATTCGCGTCCCCTCGCGGCGGATACCCGTGAGGTGGAACCACGCGTCGAGGGCTTCCGGGTGTGGCGGGTCGGACCCGGCCGTATCTGCCATCGGAGGAAGTTACCGTCGCTCGCGCTTAAGGGTTCGCTCCTGCAGGAAGCGGGGGCCGCGAACTGGAGGGCCGTCGTCGCGGGGGTGGGGTACCGATACGTCCCGGCGGGCGTCGATTACGCGGTTTCGACGCGCCACGTTGTCGCGCTCGTGTACGACCACTTCTCGACGGAGAGCTCCTCGGCGGACTCGCTGAGCTTCACCATCACCGCGCCGATCTCCTTCGGCGAGAGCTGGACCTCGTCGGCGATGAACTTGCTCTTGAAGTACATCTCGCCCTCGTCGACCTTCTTGCGGAGGTAGCGCACGAGGCGCTCCTCCTTCGAGAGCTCGTCGTTCGGATTCGCGGCAGCGGCGTCGGTGGAGGGATTCCGGGTTGCGCTCATTGTGTGTCGCCTCGCTCCGGACCATGGGCTATGGGGGGTTATAAACAGGAGACAGACGGGGGTAAATTCGCCCTGTTTCACGTCCACCGTGCCGTAAAATGGGATTAAACGACCGGCCAATTATCGGGTAAAAACTCGCGAGACCTTTTAGAAACGGTTCTAAACAGCTCTTTTTCGGTAGCCAATCACGCCAGTGGGGCCAGTGCCGCATCGAAAATATCCTCCGAGAACTCTCGAAAGAAACCACCACCGCCGGCCGGCGCGCAGTCAGGCGCGGTCGTGAACCCAGAACTCCTCGGCCTCTGTCGTCTCTTTCTTGAACAGCGGCACCTCGTCTTTCAGCCGGTTGATGCCGTCTTCGACGGTCCGAAACGCCTCCCGCCGGTGGCCGGCGAGCACGACGACGAAGACGATGTCCTCGCCGTCGGCGACGACGCCGGTCCGGTGGTGGAACAGCACCTCGAACACGCCCTCGCGCTCCTCGAGCTCGCTCTCGATAGTCCGCATCCGGTCCTCGGCGACGCCCGCATACTTCTCGAACTTCAGGTGGGTGGTGGGGCTGTCGTCCGCGCTGTCCTTCCGGCGCACACGCCCGGTGAACGTCGCGATGGCGCCCGACCGGTGGGCCGCTGGCGACTGTTTCGCCGCCGCGACGAGCGCATCCAGCGTGACGTGGGGGTCCAGGTCGTCGAGTTCGGCGGCCAGGGCCGCCGGGTCGAGCGCCGCGGCGTCCTCGACGCGCCGGAGCACGTCGCCGGGCACGTCCTGATCGCCGATGACGACCGTCGCCAGTCGGAGTTTGGTGAACCCGGAAACGAGTGCGTAGTCGTACTCGGAGGCGAGCGAGTCGAAGAGCTTTTCGAACGACCGACCGCTCCCCTCTGCGGTCCAGTCGCCGTCCGCGCTCACCTCGAACCGGTCGGTGCCGACCACGTCGAGATGGTCCGTGCGGTCGACGATGGCGACCCGCGCGTCGAGATGGGCCGCGACGTCGTCCCGAACCGACGTGGCTCCGGGGCCGACGATGGAGAGAGCCTGCATACCCGAATAGCTGTGCGGGACCGGCTTAGGCCTTTGCTCGCCAGCTCGCCCCGTGACCACCGTGTTTAAGACCAAGACACCGGTAGCTCCGGTAATGCGAGTCGTCGTCTCCATCGGGGGTAGCGTTCTCGCGCCGGGGCTCAACTCCGAGCGCGTTCAGGGGTTCGCCGACGCCCTGCACGAACTCTCGTCGGAGGGCTGCGAACTCGGCACGGTCGTCGGCGGTGGCAGCGTCGCCCGCGACTATATCGGCACCGCCCGCGACCTCGCGGCCAACGAGTTCCAGCTCGACGAGCTGGGCATCGGCGTCACCCGGCTCAACGCCCGGCTGCTCATCGCGGCGATGGGCCACGGGGTCCAGCGCACGCCCGCGACATCCTACGAGGAGGCCGGTGAGGCCGTCCGCCGCGGCGACACGACGGTGATGGGCGGAGTGACGCCGGGCCAGACCACCGACGCCGTCGCCGCCGCGCTCGCGGAGTACGTCGACGCCGAGCTGCTGGTGTTCGCGACCAGCGCGGACGGCGTCTACACGACCGATCCGGCAGCCGACGACGAGGCCGAACAGCTCTCACAGCTGACCCCTGCCGAACTGGTCGAGGTCATCGCACCGATGGACCGGGGCGCTGGTGCCTCCGCGCCGGTGGACCTGCTCGCGGCGAAACTCATCCAGCGGTCGGGCCTGCGGACAATCGTCCTCGACGGCACCGACCCCGACGCTGTCGTCGACGCCGTACTCCACGGGGAACACACCGGCACCGATGTCGTGCCGACCGGGGACGCAGACGAGCCGACCTACTGGACGCAGCGATGAGCGGCGGTAGCGACGCCGCGACCGGTGGCGCCCCGAACCGAGCAGACGGGGCGGGCGACGACGCCCCGAACAGAGCAGACGGGGCGGGCGACGACACCGCTGGCCCGGGACTCGGCGCAGAGCGGGACGGCGACGGTGACACCCACTACGCGTTCTGGGCCGACGCCGTGGCAGACGAAATCGAGGCCCGCGACCCCGCCGAACCGGTCGTCGTCAAGGGCGGCGTCTCGCCCTCGGGCATTCCGCACCTCGGCCACTTCAACGAGATTCTGCGTGGCCACTTCGTCGCCGCGGTGCTCCGCGAGCGCGGTCACGAGGTCCGGCAGGTGTTCACCTCCGACGACCGCGACCCGTTGCGGAAGCTCCCGCGACGCCTGGCCGACGCCGACTGGAGCGTCGTCGAACTCGGCGACGTGGATGCGGGTGCGCTGGGAAAGAACCTCGGGAAGCCCTACACCGCCATCCCCGACCCGTTCGGCGACTGTCACGAATCCTACGGTGAGCATTTCACGGCCCTGCTCTCGCAGGCCGCCGAGATGGTCGACGTGCCCGTCGAGGTGCTGTCGAACACGGCGCTCTACACCAGCGGGGAGTTCGCGCCCCAGATTCGGACCATTCTGTCGAACGTCGACACCGCCCGCGACGTGCTCGCCTCGTACCAGGACACCGTCGACGAGACGTACGCGCCGTTCCGCGTGGTCTGCAAGAACTGTGGCATCGTCACCACTGACGTGACCGTCGCGGATCTCGGCGCGGGCACCGTCAGCTACACCTGCACGGGAATCACCGCCGGCGGTCGCGAAATCGAGGGCTGCGGGCACGAGGGCGAGGCGACGCTCCGGGACGGGAAGCTCTCGTGGCGCTTCGAGTGGCCGGCCCAGTGGAGCTTGCTCGGCGTCGATTTCGAGCCGTTCGGCAAGGACCACGCCGAGGGGTCCTGGCCCTCCGGCGAGGAGATAATGCACACCGTGCTGGACGAGGAGCCGCCGGTGCCGATGACCTACGAGTGGTTCACGCTCAACGGGGAGCCGCTCTCCTCTTCCGAGGGGAACGTGGTCACGGTGCCGGAGGTACTGGAACTGCTCGAACCCGAGGTGCTGCGCTACTTCTTCGCGCTGGACCCGAACAGGGCCCGGGACTTCGACATCTCGCGGCTCGACCAGTTGGTCGACGATTTCGACCGGTTCGAGCGGGCGTTCGCTGGCGACGTCGCGGACGAGAATCTGACCCGCTTCGCCGAGCGGGCGTACCCGTTCACCGTCGACGAGGTCCAGGCCGACCGGATTCGCCTGCCGTACACGTTCGCGGCCGTACTTGGGATGGTCGACGACCGCGACCTGCGCCTGCAGATGGCTCGCAACGAGGGCCACATCCCCGAGGACGCCCCGCCGGCGGTCGTCGACGAGGCGCTGGAACGCGTCGAGAAGGCCCGCGCGTGGGCCGAGCGCTGTGACAACGCCTACAACTACCGGCTCCAGGCCGACCTTCCGGATGTCGACCTCGGCGACGCCGAGCAGGTCGCCCTCGACGACCTCGCAGAGTTCGTCGCCGAGGGCCACGACGGCGAGGAGATTCAGGGCGAAATCTACGAGACTGCCCGGGACCACGGGCTGGAGGTGGGCGACCTGTTCGAGGCCGGCTATCGGCTCTTCTTCGACCAGCCCCAGGGGCCGCGGCTCGGTGAGTTCATGGGGGAACTGGACCAGGAGTTCGTGGTGCATCGCCTCCGCCGGAAGGGGTGACTGGGGGAGTGCACCGCCTCCGCCGGAATGGGTGACCGGTGGAGTGCACCGCCTCCGCCGGAAGGGTTGACCGGAAGCGTGCAGCGGCGCCGACTGGAGGGGTAATCGGCTCCTGTCGATATCGGTGTCAGGAACCGACCCTATTGCCGAAGCTTGATACCTCGGCAGGGATTGTGACTAACAGAATCAGACGATGGGCGAGGAACCCACAGGCGACGACGAGTCGACGAAGCCGATAGCGCCCGCCGAGAAGGCGCTGGCGCCGGAGAACCTGGTTTATCCCACCTTCGAGTTCGCGGACGGCGAAATCGATACCGACGGCGGGTTCGACCTCCAGCAGGAACTGGACAGAGAGACGCTTGCCTCGTGGCTCGAAGAGCTGGCCGGCGGGCTCCGAAGCCACGACGTCGCGGTCGAATCGCCCGACGGCCACGTCCGGTTCGGCGTCGGACCGGGCGAGGTGGCCATGTCGTTCGACCCCGACGACGACCACCGCGGGACGCTCTCGCTCTCACTGGACCTCGGCGCCCGCGCGATGTTCGTGAGCGACGACCCCGACCAACAGGCCGTCGGCGCCCGCGGCGGCGTCGGCTTCATCCCCCGCTCGATGCTGACCGGCGACGATGACGACGCGTTCCGGTGTTACAGCTGGATCGACGACCCGACGGACCCCTGAACAGGGGGAGTGGGTGGGGGAGGGGGG
>CAYXXM010000131.1:0-6359 GCA_964469085.1 uncultured Haloferacaceae archaeon | reverse complement strand
TACATCGACTACGCGATGTCGGTCATCGCCGGCCGTGCGCTCCCCGACGTCCGGGACGGCCTGAAGCCGGTCCACCGGCGCATCCTCTATGCGATGCACGAGGACGGCCTGACAGCCGGGTCGGGCCACCGGAAGTCCTCCTCCATCGTCGGAACCACCATGGGGGATTACCACCCCCACGGCGACAGCGCCATCTACGACGCGCTGGCCCGCATGGCCCAGCCGTTCTCGATGCGGGAACCGCTGGTCGACGGCCAGGGGAACTTCGGCTCCGTCGACGGTGACCCGCCGGCGGCGATGCGCTACACGGAGGCGCGCATGTCGCCCATCGCCGAGGAGCTGCTCGAGGACATCGAGAAAGACACCGTCGACTTCTCCAGCAACTACGACGACCGCCTGGAGGAGCCGGACGTGCTCCCCTCGGCGTTCCCGAACCTGCTGGTCAACGGCAGCTCCGGCATCGCCGTTGGCATGTCGACGAACGTGCCGCCGCACAATCTCGGCGAGATCATCGACGCCACCGTGGAACTCATCGAGAACCCCGACGTCACCGTCGAGGACCTGATGGAGCACGTCAAGGGCCCGGACTTCCCGACGGGCGCGAACATCGTCGGCCGGAACAGCGTCCACAAGGCCTACACGACGGGTCGTGGCCGCCTGCGCCTGCGGGCCGAGTTCGAGACGTTCGAGGAGGAGGGCCGCATCGTCATCACCGAACTCCCGTATCAGGAGAACAAGGCCCGCCTCGTCGAACGCATCGCCGAGGACGTCAATGAAGGCGACATCGAGGGCATCCGCGACCTGCGCGACGAGTCCGACCGCGACGGCATCCGCATCGTGGTCGAACTCAAGCGCGACGCGATGGTCGACGTGGTGAAAAACCAGCTGCTCGAATCCCACCTCGAAACCACCTTCGGCGTCATCAACCTCGCGCTGGTCGACGGCCAGCCGAAAGTGCTCGACCTGAAAGAGACGCTGCAGGAGTACGTCAACCACCGCCGCGAGGTGGTGCGCCGGCGCAGCGAGTTCGACCTCGCCGAGGCCGAGGACCGCGCGCACATCCTCGAAGGGAGGCTGAAGGCGCTCAACAACGCCGAGGACGTCGTCGAGACCATCCGCAACAGCGAGGACCGCGACGCCGCGAAGGCCGCCCTCCGGGACCGCTGGGCGTTCAGCGAGGACCAGGCCGCCCACATCGTCCGGATGCAGCTCGGCTCGCTGACCTCCCTGGAGCAGGAAGCCATCCGCGAGGAGTACGAGGAGGTGCAGGCGACCATCGACCGCCTCGAAACCATCCTCGCGAGCCAGGAGGAACTCGACGCCGTAATCATCGACGAACTGGAAGCGGTCGCCGAGGAGTACGGTGACGAGCGCCGGACCAGCTTCATCGAGGACACCGGCTCGGTCACGCACGAGGACCTCATCCCCGAGTCCGAGCAGGTCGTCGTCATGACCGAGGACGACTACATCAAGCGGATGGAGCTCTCGGAGTTCCGCGCGCAGAACCGCGGCGGTAAGGGCATCATCGGGATGGACCTGAAAGAGGGCGACTCCGTGGCCTCCGTCTTCGTCGCCAACAGCCACGACTACCTGCTCTGTTTCACCAACCAGGGGCAGGTGTACGAGCTGAAGACCTACCAGGTGCCGGAGATGTCCCGCACCGCCCGCGGGAAATCGGCCGTCAACCTGCTCGACCTCGACGACGGCGAGCAGCTCGAGGCTGTGGTGAACACCGAGGATATCGAGATAGCTGACGAGGACGAGGCCAAGCAGTTCCTCACGATGGTGACCCGGGACGGCTACATCAAGCGCACCGGCGTCTCGGAGTTCCAGAACATCCTCTCGACGGGGATTCGGGCCATCCACCTCGAGGACGGCGACTGCCTCGCCGACGTCGCGGTGACCGACGGCACCCAGGACGTGGTCATCTCCAGTCAGAACGGAATGTCCATCCGGTTCGACGAGACGGAGGCCCGCGCGATGGGCCGGACCGCCCGCGGCGTCGGCGGCGTCGACCTCGAGGGCGACGACGAGGTTGCGGCCGTCGCCGGCATCGACCAGGACCGTTCGAGTTGGCTGCTGACGGTGACCGGGAACGGCTACGGGAAGCGCTCGAACCTCGACGCCTACCGCACGCAGTCCCGGAACGGGAAGGGGCTCATCGACATCAAGACCAACGAGCGCAACGGCCACGTAATCGCGCTGGAGGCTGTCGGACCTGGCGACCACGTGGTCGCGATGAGCGAGTCGGGCCAGATTATGCGGACGCGCGTCGAGGACCTCTCCATCGTCGGCCGGAACACGATGGGCGTGACGGTGATGGACCTCACGCCCGGCGACCACATCGCGTCCGTCGACGTCGTGTCCGCCGAGCAGATGGAGGCCGACGAGGACGAGGCAGCCGAGGCGGAAGCCGAAGACGACGAGGAGACGAAGAGCGGCGAGAGCGAGGAGTAGCGCCGCGGCCGCGATTTCCCTCTTCCAGATGCGGTGGCGACGGCGACGGAGGCCGCCGATTCAACCGAGTTGTCCAGCATGCCGGCCGGCGCATCCCGAGACCCACTGCCGGGCGCCGACCCACGACGACCATGCCGGGAGCCAGAGGCAGGCAGGAGAGCGGATTACGCTCTGCACCGCCGAGGAGGAGAAGCCGTTCTCCCAGCGCGCCGCCGCGGAAACTTCGGGTCGAAATTTCACCACCCTCCCGCGGTTTCGACACGTTCTCGGACCTAAGCCGAACTTACTTCACCTCGCCGCCGAACCTGCGCGTATGGATGCGAGCGAACACGACATCGTTCACGAACCGGACCGGGAGTTCGTGGAGTCGACCAACGTCTGGGAGTTCATGCAGACCTACGACATCGACGACTACGACGAACTCATCGAGCGCACTACCGGCGACGTGGCGGGCGTCGAGGATTCCGGGGTCGACTGGTTCTGGGACGAGTTGACAGAGTATCTCGACATCGACTTTTTCAAGCCCTACGACGCGGTCCGCGACGACACTGACGGCCCGCAGTTCACGGACTGGTACCCCGGCGGCGAACTCAACATCGCCCACAACACGCTGGACCGCCACGCTGCCGTCGATAGCCCCGAGCGCAACAACGTGGCCTGCATCTGGGAGGGCGAAGACGGCGAGGTCCGGGAGGTGACGTTCCACGAACTCCATCGCCAGGCCAACCGGGTCGCGAACTATCTGGAGTCGGCCGGCATCGAGACGGGCGACACGGTGGCGCTCTACATGCCCATGGTGCCGGAGGTCATCGCCATTCTCTACGGCTGTTTCAAGGTCGGCGCCATCGCCGTCCCCATCTTCTCCGGGTTCGGCGTCGAGGCAACCGCGACGCGCATCGCCGACGCCGAATCGTCGGTGCTGTTCACCGGTGACGGCTTCTACCGCCGGGGCAGCCCAGTCTCGCTAAAAGGCACCGCAGACGAGGCAATCGAACAGGCCGGCCACGTCGAACACACCGTCGTCTTCGACCGACTCGGGAGCAAGCCGGGCAGCGACGAGGCGAGTCCGGATGGCGACGGTGGCGGCGACGATGAAGATGGCGTCGATGTCCCGTGGACCGACGAGCGCGATTCGTGGTGGAGCGAGGCCGTCGAACCCCGGGACAGCGAGTACGACACCAAATCCTTACCCGCCAATCAGGAGTCGATGCTGCTGTACTCTTCGGGGACGACCGGGAAGCCGAAAGGCATCGTCCACACCCATGCTGGCGTGCTTGCCCAGTGTGCCAAGGAGATTCACTTCGGCTTCGACCAGCAGCCCGGCGACCGCTTCTTCTGGGTCAGCGACATCGGCTGGATGATGGGGCCCTGGACGCTCATCGGCAACCACCACTTCGCGGGCACGACGTTCATGTACGAGGGCGCGCCGGACCACCCCCATCCCGGCCGGTTCTGGGAGATGATCGAACGCCACGGAATCACCACCTTCGGTGTCTCGCCGACGGCCATCCGCGCGCTTCGCAAGCACGGTGACGAGGTGGTCCAGCAGTACGACCTCTCCAGTCTGCGGGTTCTCGGCTCGACCGGGGAGCCCTGGGACGCCGAGTCCTGGCTGTGGTACTACCACCAGATCGGCAACAGGGACTGTCCCATCATCAACATCTCCGGTGGCACCGAGATCTGTGGCTGCTTCCTGATGCCGATGCCCATCAACGACCTCAAGCCCGGCACGCTCGGCGGCCCCGGATTGGGGATGGCTATCGACATCGTCAACGCCGACGGCAGCTCCGTCAGAGACGCCCACGAGCGCGGGTTCCTCGTCGCGCGGGACTCCTGTCCGTCGATGACCAAGAGCCTCTGGTCGGGCGACGAGCGCTACCTGAACGAGTACTGGTCGACCTGGGAGAACCTGTGGGACCACGGCGACTTCGCCCAGAAGGACGAGGACGGCTTCTGGTTCCTGCACGGCCGCGCCGACGACGCGCTCAACGTCGCCGGCCGGAAGGTCGGCCCCGCGGAAATCGAGGGGGTGCTGGTCGAACACGACGCCGTCAATCAGGCCGCCGCCGTCGGCGTCCACGACGAGACGACCGGCACCGCCGTCGTGACCTACGTCGTCCCGGAGCCTGACGTTGACCCCGACGACGACCTGCGTGGGGAGCTTCGCGAACTCGTCGGGGCGGAACACGGCAAGCCGTTCCGGCCGAAGGCTATCAAGTTCGTCACCGAGTTCCCCAAAACCCAGTCGGGGAAGGTCATCCGGCGGGCAATCGCCGCCGTCCACCAGGGCGAAGACCCCGGTGACCTCTCCTCGATGGAGAACCCCGAGGCACTGGAGGAGATTCGCGCGAGCCGATAAGCTTCGTCCGCTCAAGACCGCGTGTTCGCTCCAGCCGCCCCGAGGCTGTACAGCGGTACCGCGGCAACCACGAACGCCACGGCCGCAATCGAGAGCAAGGCTGGAAGCAGGACGAAGAGGCTCCCGCCGAGTGCCGTGACCGGTGCAGAGGCGAGGAGTGCCCCGACGATGAGGACGGCGATGCCGGCGAAATACCCCTTCGACCGCGAGTCCCCTGGCTCCGCTGCGTCCGCCCAGCCAAGTCCAACCACCGCTGGCACCAGCGCGACAGCCAGCGAGAGTGACTGGTGGAGCCCGCTCCCGCCGGGGAGCGTCAGCGTGGCAGCCACCGCGAGAGCTCCGAGCGCGATACCGGTGACCACCAGACGGCGTGGCGTGAGCTGTCGACGCGCCGGGGATGCGGCGACGGCCGTCCCGACCGCCAGCGCCGCCGCGCCAATGAGGCCACCGATCACGGCATTGCCGCTCAGTCCGAGCGTCGCGATCTCCTCCGAGAGGACCGTGCCGGCCAGCAGCACCGCGCCGCCGCCGGCGACGGCACTCCCGAGAACGGTCGGGTCGCGGTCGGTTCCGGCGTCGACGACCCGACGAATCGCCGCGACGCCGCCGACGAGGATAGAGGCCGGAACCGCGACGAACATCAGCAGGTTCCTGACGATGACGCCGGCGAGCGCCGAGGCGACGGCGAGCGTGCCGAGCAGTCCCGGCACCGGGCTCCCCTCGGGCGCGAACACCACGAACGGGCCGTCCCGGGCATCGGACAGCCTGGTGGCCTGCATCCGGGATTCCGAAACCTCGCCGAACCCACGAGCGACCGTCATCCCCTCGGGTGCGACGACGGTCAGTTCGTCGGCGCCGAGTCCCGTGTAGATGTAGGCACCGGGCGAGTCCCGGAAGTAGGTGAGGACACTGGTGCCGAACGGCCCGGACTCCACCACGTTGAGCGTCCGGTACTCGATGATGAACGCCCCGTCGGCGACGCGCGCGTCGATGAGTTCGTGGTCGATGCCGCCACCGTAGCGGGTGCCGAAGCTGTCGCCCGCAACCGACGTGGCGAGGGAGTCGTTCGCCGCAAGCCGCTCCAGCACGGTCTCGTTGGTCGGAATTACCCGAACCGTCCAGCGGGCCGACCCGTCCTGGTGGACCTGCACCGTGGCTGAACTGTGCTGGACCTCGGTATCGAGGCCGTGGCTCGTCGCGCTCCGTTCGAAGCCGGAGTCACAGGGCGGGCAGGCAGGCAACGGGGCTGGGCTCGCAGCAACAGGGAGTGCCGCGCCGATGACCAAGACCCCGCCGAGGACCGCGAACGCCAGCGCCAACCGTCTGTCCATACGCATCTCTGGAACCGCTCTCCGGAAGAAATCTCGGAAAACTCAAAGCCGTGTTTGTGCCTCCGCCGAGACAGCCGACGGCGTTACTCCGCGTCCTCGTTCTCGACGGTCCCGGCGACGTAGCCGGTCACGTTGCCGACGTTCATCGCGACCGCCAGCGCAATCCCGATGACGAGGACGATCGCCGAGGAGATGGCATTCATCTTCGGCGC
>CAYXXM010000130.1:0-6377 GCA_964469085.1 uncultured Haloferacaceae archaeon | reverse complement strand
GCCGTCGCTGACCGTGATTTCGGCCGGGTCGAACGAGGCCGGGGCCATCCCCACGTCGTATGCAGACTCGTCGGGGGTCAAACCGAGACAGCCCCCGAGACTCAGCGCAGCGGTCGTCCCGGCCGCGACGAGATAGCGTCGGCGGTCCATACCGTCGCTTGCCGGCCGAGGAGTAAAGGCGACAGGATTCATCTTCCGAATCTCGGGTATCGCAGATGTACCGACGCTCACCACCGGCTTCAACGAGGGATGTACCACATCCACCGCCGGCTTCGACGAGGGATGTAAACACGTAAACCGTCGCCGGCAAAGAGGGCGGGTATGCGCTCGCGGTTCCTCGACCGCCTGGGGCTGGCCGACGCCGTCACAATCGGCAACGCGGCCCTCGGCTTCCTGGCAGTCGTCGCGGCCACCGTGGACATCAGCGTCGCCGCCAAACTCGTCCTGCTCGGCAGTATCGCCGACGGTCTCGACGGCGTCGTCGCCCGGAAGTACGGCGGCACGGAGGCCGGCCCGTACCTCGATTCGTTGGCAGACGTCGCGACCTTTGGTGTCGCCCCCGCGTTCGTCGTCGCCGCCGTCAGCCGGAGCGAATGGGGGTCGCCGGTCGCACTGCTCTCTGGCGTCACGACTGAGGGTGCGCTCGTGCTTGCAGGGGTGGTCATTCCGTCGCTGTACGTCGCCACCGCCGTCACGCGACTCGGGCTCTACACGGCCTACGAGAGCGACAGCGACGAGACGGTCGGTGTCCCGACGACCCTCGCCGCCACCCTGTTCGCTGCCACCGTCCTCACCGGCTTCCACGGCGCGACGTTCCTCCTGCTGCTGGCGACGCTGCTGACGCCGCTGATGGTCTCGGACGTCGTCTACCCGGACCTCTTTGCCCGGGACGCCCTCATCATGGGCGCCGTGCAGGCAGGGGCGATACTCCTGCCGGGCATCTACGGCCGCGGCTTCGCGTTCGGCCTGCTGTACGTCGCACTCGCGTACTTCGCGCTGGGTCCCCGGTTCTACTGGCGCGGCTGAGGGGACGGAGGAATCAGCGAATTTGCCAGGGACTGCGCAGTCAGCATATCGTCCGGCAGCCTACGCTTCGACGGCGGACTCGTCGTCGCCGGCCTCCAGGGCTTCTCGGGCCTTCGTGGCCTCGGCCTCCAGCGTGTAGGCGGTGGCGTCGTCGTGCGCTGCCGCGGCCTCCAGTGCTTCTTCAGTGCCGATCTGACGCAGTGCCCACGCGGCGGCCGTGCGGACGGGACGGGCCTCGTCGCTCTCGACGGCGTCGGCCAGCGGCTCGCTGGCCCGGGAGTCGCCGATGAGGCCGAGTGCCCGCGCCGCGAGCGGGCGCACGTTGTCGTTGTCCATCTCCAGCTTGTTGGCGAGTGGCTGAACCGCCTCCTCGCTCCCGATTTCCCCGAGTGCGCGGAAGGTCACCTTCTGGAGCTGGGGGTCCGAGTCCGTGTCGACGTACTCCACCAGCGTCTCGACGGCTTCCTCGGCGCCATCGCCCATCTTGCCGAGTGCCGTGATACCCGGCCGGTCGCGCTTCTGGGCGCGCTGGAACATCGCGTCGAACGCCTCGGGGTCACCCATGCGGGTGAGTGCCTCCAGGCAGTGGCGCTCCATGAAGTCCGAGTCCAGCGCGTCGAGCGCTCGAAGCACCTGGTCGACGTTGCCCTGCTGCTCGTGTTCTTTCAGCGCTGCCCACTCGACCGGGAAGTCCTTGTAGTGGCCGAGTACGTCGTAGAACCCTTCTGCCCGGAGCTGTTCGTTGGTCTCCAGGTCGTCCCACTCCTCGGCCTCGTCGAGACTGGTTCCGAGCGTTTCGGCGGCCTCGACCAGCGACGCGAGCGCCTCCGCGTCGGCGTCGGCGTCGAGCTCAGCATCTCCGATGTCGTCGGCGACGACGTCGAGTTCGTGGGAGAGCGCTTCCAGCCCCTCCTCGCCCGCGGTGCCGAAGTCGCCGTCCAGTGCGTCGCCCGCGGCGTCGAGAAACGCGTCGACTGCTTCCTGCACAGCAGGGGTTCCGTTGGCGGTCCAGCGGGTGTCCTCGATGGTCGAGCGGTGCCCGGAGAGCGCATCCAGCACGTCCTCGGCGTACGGGCCGCGCTGGTCGTTGAGCGCCTCGCGGAGCGAATCGAGGCGGTCCCCGATGGCGTCGGCGGGTTCCTCCTCGTCTTCGTCCTCGGCTCCAGGAAGGGAAGCGGCGTCGAGGTCACTCCGGAGTTCGTCGAGGCTCGCGGCTACCTGGTCGAGGTCGGCCTCGGTTTCGGCAGCCTCCAGAGCCTCCTCGGCGTCGTCGAGGCTCTCCTCCAGGTCTTCGGCAGAGACATCGACGCCCGCCTCGGCGTCCTCGTCCGCTGTGTCGGTGGAGTCGTCCTCGTCAGTCATGGTGGAGGATGCGCCCGAGACTCATTAAGGCGTTTCCCTTCCGTCCGCCGGCTCGGTGCCTCGGAACACGAACCGGGCGCCCCCGGTGTCGCTTTCGGCCACGTCGACCCGCCAGCCGTGGGCCTCCGCAATCTCCGCGACGATAGAGAGGCCGAGCCCGGTCCCGTCTTCGGTCGTCGTGAAGCCGAACTCCAGCGCGGACTCGCGTTGCTCTTCGGGGATACCGGGGCCGTTATCGGCGACGGCGAACCCGCTGGGGACCGGTTCGACCCGGACCGTCAGCTCCTCCATTGCGGTTTCCTGGCCGACTGCCCCTGACGGTTCCGTCCGGTCGCTATGCTCCACCGCGTTCCGGAAGAGGTTCTCGAACAGGCGCTGGAGTCGTTCCGGGTCGGCGAACACCGTCCGGTCGATATCCAGTTCGAGCGCGGCATCAGTCGTCTCGACGCTCTGCCAGGCCTCGGAGGCGATGGCTGCGAGGTCGACCGGCTCGGGGTCGGTGACGGCCGGCCCTTCGCTGGTCAGCCTCAGTGTGTCGTCGATGAGCTCGTCCATCCTCTCGAGGCCGTCGAGCGCGCGTTCAGCAAACCCGGCCGGCTCGCCCGTCGTCTCGTCTGTCAGCATCGTGACGTAGCCATGCGCGACGTTGAGGGGGTTCCGCAGGTCGTGTGAAAGCACGCTCCCGAACCGTTCGAGCCGCTCGTTCTGGCGCTCCAACTGTTCGGCCTGCCGACGGCGTTCGGTCACGTCGTAGAGCAGCACCATTCCTGCACCGCCGGGCAGGATTGACCGCCGAATCTCGTAGGTCCGTTTGGCCTTCGGTGTCGTGAGCGTAACCGTCTCGCTCCCCGGCGGCCCGAGGCAGGCGTCAGCGAGCGCTCCGGGCGCCACATCGTCAATTTTGTTGCCCACCGGGTTGCCGTCGCCGAGCAGTTCCTCTGCGGCAGGGTTGACGTCGACGATGCGTTCCTGGTCGTCGATCACGAGCAACCCCTCGCGCATCATCTCGACGACGGTGTTGCGCGCGACGGGCGCGAGGTCGAGGAACTGGAACCGGAGGATGGCGATTCCGATGAACACGCCGCTCACGGTGAAGAACACGGGTGTCGGGTCCACCGGAAACTCTGCCGTGGCGGCCTGTTTGGCGGCGTTTGCCGCCCACGGGACGGCGATGCCAACCAGCATGAACCGGGCCTGTCGCCGGTACGTCTGTTCGGCGGTCACGGCCCAGTGTACCAGCGTCGCGCTCCCGACGGTTATCAGCAGGTAGGAGTACATCACCTGAAAGATGTACCACGTCCCGTATTCGATCTGCAGGGCGGAGAACGGCGCGACGTCGACGACGCGGGTACTCGTCCAGAAGAGCCCGTGATACGGGTTCGTCAGCATAACCCCCACCGACAGTACCGGGACGACCATCAGCAGTGAAAGGGTCGTCCTGGAGATGTACGTCTCGTGACCGGTGTAGCGGACGGCCATCACCAGCAACGAGACGGCAACGAACGGCACCGCAACGTACTGCAGACGTTCGATCAGCACCATCGTGGCGAGCCCGGTTGCGGCGAGCCCCGCGGCTTCCGTCAGCGCCCAGATGAACAGACACCCGACGAGGGCACCGAACGGGGCGGCGCCACGGCGCTCACGGTGGCTGGCTGCAAGATAGCCCATGAAGGCACAGACTGCCGCCGAGAGGGAGAATCCGGCGAGGTAGAACACTCCGGAAACTGGCGCCATAAATACTGATGGAACGTTATCATTCGTTATGTATAACTCCTTTTACTCGAACGCCGACCGCGGTAGCCCCAGCGCTGACAGCCACCGGGACAGGCCGGTTTCGGACGGCTCACTGCCCAGAACCACCGCGGGATTCTTGCCTCCGCGTACCCAACACGGGGTATGGAGAAGCCGACGCCCATGAACGGACCCGAGGTGTTCCACAGCCATCCCTAACGACCTCGCAGTCGTCGCGAAGCGCGTCGACGCCGGAACGGCGGCGCTCTCCGAGATAACCGAACTTGCGCGAGCCGCGGGCTACGAGGTTGTCGGAGAACTCACCCAGACCCGCACACAGGACGCGGCGTTCCACTTCGGCGAAGGGAAGGTCGACGAGCTTGCGGCCGTCGTTCGCGACGCCGACGCCGATGCCGTCGTCGTCGACAACGAAATCGGCCCGTACCAGATGTTCAACCTCGGGGAGAAACTTCCCGATGGGGTCAAGGTCGTCGACCGCTTCACGCTCATCCTCGACATCTTCGGTCAGCGGGCCCAGACCCGGAAAGCCCAGCTCCAGGTCGAACTGGCGGAGCTCCGGTACGAACTCCCGCGGGCCGAAGCCAAGGCCAGCCTCGCCCAGCGCGACGAGCGCCCGGGGTTCATGGGCCTCGGTGAGTACGACGAATCACGGGAAGAGGACATCAAGGCCCAGATATCCCGCATCTCCGAGGAGCTTTCCCGCATCGCCAAGACGGAGGAACAGCGCCGGGAGACGCGTCGCGACCAGGGGTTCGACCTCGTCGCGCTGGCTGGCTACACCAACGCGGGGAAATCTACCCTGCTGCGCCAGCTGGCGAACGAACTCGACGTGGACGAGAACGACCGGCGCCACCCGGACCTGGAGCCGACCGCCGAATCCGAGGACCGGCTGTTCACCACGCTCGGCACGACCACCCGGCGGGCCGACACCGGGAAGCGAGAGGTGCTGGTGACCGACACCGTCGGGTTCATCTCGGACCTGCCCCACTGGCTCGTCGAATCGTTCCAGTCCACACTCTCCTCGGTCTATCACGCCGACCTCGTACTGCTGGTCGTCGACGCCTCCGAACCCGTCGAACAGATGCGTGAGAAGCTCGTCACCTGTCACGACACGCTGCAGGAGCGCAACGAGGCGCCCATCGTCACCGTGTTCAACAAGGCCGACAGGGTGAACGAACCCGAACTCGAGCGCCGGAAACGCGCGCTCTCTGCGCTGGCGCCAAACCCGATCGACGTCTCTGGGTTGACCGGCGAGAACGTCGAGGACCTGCGGGCCCGGGTGGAACGCGAACTCCCCGAGTGGGAGCACGAACGGCTCGTCCTGCCGGTCACGGACGAGGCGATGAGCGTCGTTTCCTGGGTTCACGACAACGGCGCCGTGGACGAGGAGGAGTACGAGGACGAGCAGGTGGTCATCGAGTTCGAGGCGCCACCGTCGGTCATTTCGAAAGCCCGTGCGAAGGCCGCCGAGACCGAGCCACCGGCGGCGACGGACCCGGAACAGCGCCAGGTCTGAGGTTCAGCAACCGAGAAGCGCCAGGTCTGTCGCGCTGTCACCGATATCGATGTTTGCCCCCGCTACAGCTCCCGTTTCTCCTTACTGATCACCTCTACGTCGGTGATTCTCGTCCCCGGATAGCCACTGGCCTCCACGTCCTCGGGTGAGTCGTTCTCGACGACTTCCTTCTCGGCGGCTTTGACCATGTCCCAGACGACGTTCAGGCCGGTGGTCACTCCCTCCAGTGCCTCCATCTCGCAGCCGGTTCTCCCGGTCGTCTCGACGGCGACCTCCAGGGTGATGCGGTCCTCGCTCACGTCGAACGATGTCTTGACGTTCGTGATCGGAATCTGGTGGCACATCGGGATGGTTTCCCAGGCGTGTTTGACCGCCTGGACCGCGCCGACCCGGGCCGTCGCGAGCACGTCGCCCTTCCCGACGGTTTCGCCGCTGACGGCATCGATTGTGGACGCCGTCAGGTGGAGTTCCCCCCGGGCGACCGCTCGCCGGCCAGTCTCCGGCTTCTCACCGACGTCGACCATCTGCACGTCACCTGCCTCGCTCGTGTGGGTCAGCTCCTCGTCCTCCGCGTTCTCGGTCATCAGTCTCCCCCTTTGAGCGCTGCGGGGATAGTCTTCTGGAGTTCGGTTGCGCGGAGTCCCGGGCCACGGTCCAGTAGCTCGGCTGCGCGCCCGTTGACGTACGATGCGGCACAGGAGGCCTCGAACGGTGACGACTG
>CAYXXM010000129.1:0-6412 GCA_964469085.1 uncultured Haloferacaceae archaeon | reverse complement strand
GCGCGAGCGCCTCCAGCGGTACCAGCGCCTCGAGGACGAGGGAGACCTCGACTACGACGAGGGTCGCCGGCTCGCCAACAGCATCATCGGCATCGACCGGGCGCTGAACGCGCTGGAACAGCTCCAGCCGGTCGACCTGAAGACCGAGGCCGAACGGCAGTCCGCCGTCGACCAGAAACGCTGGATGAACTTCCTCAAACAGGCGCTCGGCCGCGACGACGACGCCAGTCGAACCGGTGACCGCGGCCCGCGCTGAGAATCCCGGCTGTACGGGGCCGGGGTGCACTCTGAGACCCCCGGCAGGACTGGGCCGGGGTGCACTCCGAGACCCCGGCTGAACGGGGCCGGCGGTCACGGTGAGAACCCCGGCAGGGCAGGGCCGGGGGTCACGCTGCGCCCCCACCCCCGGAAGCTATCCCGGCTCCGGCCCATCATCGCCATATTACCAATGCCCACGAACGACGAACTCGCGACGCTGTTCGAGGAGATGGCCGACCTGCTGGAGGCCAAGGACGTGGATTACAAACCGACCGCCTACCGCCGCGCCGCAGAGAACGTCCGGGAGTACGCCGAACCGGTCGAGGAGCTTGCCGCGGAGGGCCCGGACGCCGTCAGTGAGATCAACCGTGTCGGCGACGCCATCGCCTCGAAACTGGTCGAGTACGTGGATTCGGGCGATATCGAGGAACTCGAGAAACTCCGTGAGGAGCTGCCCGTCGACATGTCGGGACTCACCAACGTCGAAGGGGTCGGCCCCAAGACCGTCGGCACCCTCTACCAGGAGCTGGGAATCACCGACCTCGACGAACTGGCCGACGCCGCAGAGGCCGGGCAGATCCAGGAGGTGAAAGGGTTCGGCCCCAAAACCGAACAGAACATCCTCGACGGCATCGATTTCGCCCGCCAGGCCCGCGAGCGCACGCTGCTGGGGCAGGGCCGCCCGCTCGGCGAGTCGGTCCGGGAGTTCCTCGCCGGCGTCGACGCAGTCACCGAGACCGAACTCGCGGGCTCGAACCGTCGCTGGCGCGAAACCATCGGCGACGTGGACGTTCTGGCGGCCAGCGACGACGGCGAAGCGGTCGTCGACGCCCTGCTCGACTGGGAGGACGGCGCCGAAACCATCGAGGCAGGCACGACCAAGGCAAGCGTGCGGACGGGGTCGGGCATCCGCGTCGACCTCAGAGTGGTCGACCCGAGCGAGTTCGGCGCCGCACTCCAGTATTTCACCGGGAGCCGGGACCACAACATCCGGCTGCGCAATCGCGCCATCGACCGCGGACTGAAGATGAACGAGTACGGCTGCTTCGACATCTCCGACGTCGAGGACCCCGATTCCGGCCAGCGCGTCGGCGAGCGCGTGGCCGGCGAGGAGGAAGCGCGGATGTACGGCGCGCTCGACCTGCCGCTCATCCCGCCGGAGCTTCGCGAGAACACCGGTGAGGTCCAGGCCGCGGTGAACGGCGAGCTCCCCGACCTGGTCGAGGAGTCGGAGGTACGGGGTGACCTCCACAGTCACACCGAATGGTCCGACGGCGACACGACCATCGAAACCCTCGCCGAGGGGGCGGCGGAGTTCGGCCACGACTACATCGCGATAACCGACCACGCGGAGGGGCCGGGCGTGTTCGGGAACACCGGGCTCTCGAACGACGAGTTACGGGAGCAGGCCGAGGCCGTCGCCGAGGCCCGAGACGCGATCGCCGACGCGGGTCACGACCTCACGCTGTTCCACGGCGTTGAGACGAACATCGACGCCGATGGCGGACTCTCCACCCCCGACGACCTGTTGGCCGATCTCGACCTCGTCATCGCCTCGCCACACGCCGCGCTCGACCAGGAGCGGGCGGATGCCACGGAGCGGCTCGTCGCCGCCCTCGACCACCCCGAGACGGATATCCTGGGGCACCCGACCGGCCGACTCATCAACCAGCGCCCGGGACTCTCGCCCGACTTCGACCGCATCGCTGCGGCGGCGGCCGACGCCGACACGGCGCTCGAACTCAACGCCAACCCGAAACGCCTCGACCTCTCCTCGGACGCGGTCCGCATCGCCGTGGAGGCTGGCGCCACCATCGCCATCGGCACCGACGCCCACCGCCCCGGAGCGTTCGGGGAGAGCCGGTTCGGCGTTCACACCGCCAGACGCGGCTGGGCCGAAACAGACGACGTGCTCACGACCCGCGACGCCGAGGGCCTGCGCTCGTTCCTCGACTGAGCCGTGAGCGACGGCTCCGCGCGGTTCCTGCTCGACGCGATGCTCGGCAACCTGGCGACGCATCTCCGGATGTTTGGTTACGACGCGGCGTACGCGCTGGACCGTGGCGTCGAGGACGACGACCGGCTTCGGGACATCGCCGACGCCGAGGAGCGGACGCTGCTCACCCGCGACGAACAGCTGGCCGCACGGACCACCGACGCGCTGTTGCTCGCGGAGCGTGACGTGACCGAACAGCTCAGAGAACTCGCTGCGGAAGGCGTCGAGCTATCGCTCGCCGACCCACCGACGAGATGCGGTGCCTGCAACGGTCGCCTGCAGCGGGCACCCCACGACGAGGCGCCGGAGCACGTGCCGGAGGACCCCGCCGTGTTCCGCTGTCGGGACTGCGGGCAGTGGTTCTGGCGTGGCTCGCACTGGGAAGATGTCGCGGAACGAGTAGCGTCGCTGTAGGCGGGGTCCGTCCCCGATTCACGGTGTCCGCGAACTGTAGTCGTCGCAGGCCTCCATGTCGTCCATGACCTCGCTGTGGGCGTGGCAGTAGGGCTGCATCCCGGTGTCGGTCTGGAAATACTCGAAGTGGCGGCAGGAGCCACAGTAGCTGTCCCGGTCAGGGTCGTTCGCCGACGTGGCCGGGGCTACTCCGCTGGGCTCCCAGTCGTCGTCTCGGCGGGTCGGCCCACCGGTGCTTCCGCCGCCGGACGTTCCGCGGGAGCTTCCGCTGCTGGACGTTCCGCCAGTGCTTCCGCTGCTGGACGTTCCGCCAGTGCTTCCGCCACCGGACGTTCCGCGGGAGCTTCCACCGCTGGTTGTTCCGCCAGATTGGGCACGCCCGCCGCCCGAATCCTCCACCGTCCCGACGGAATCAGCCCGGTTCGGCTGGTCATCGTTGCCGGCGTCGCGACGGGTTGGTTTTGACCCCGGTGAGGTTGACGGGCCAGTCGACACGGTGTCATCGGTCGAACTGTCGGTGAATCCACGGTCCGACGATGAACTGCTCCCCCCGACGAGGATGTCGTCGCTGATGTCGTTGGTGCTCGCGGAGCCGCCGTCACTTACCACGCCGCTCTCGTCGTCGTTGTCCAGGACGCTACTGCCGTCGTCGCTGCTGCGTGCGCCAGGTCGGTCCGGCGGTTCGATGTCCTCGGTCGGGTCGCCGAGGACGCCCATGCTGCCGGAGAACTTCGAGAGTTCCGACTTCGGCACCTCGATGACGCGTGTCTCGCCCTGGGCGGTCACCTCGACGCGGGCCGTGCCGCCCGGGTTGTTTCGGGATTTGAAGTTCGCGATGCCGGTGAACAGACACCAGAGGGTCGTCCCGGCGCCGCCGAAGTAGATGAGTGAGACCGGCAGGGTCAGAATCGACTGGTTCGGGCCAAGGCAGTTCGTTCCGGACCACTGGCAGGGGAACGCGTGGATGAACAGCGCGACGCCAAGCAGCGAGAGCGCGGCGCCGATGGCGGCGGCGATGCGCGTGGTTCGGCCCGACGGCAGGATGGCGAAGATGCCCAGAAACACCGCTGGAACGCCGATGCCGGCGAGGACGCCGGCCCACTCCCGGGCGACGACCAGTGGCTCGACCACGCCCGTCGTCCCGACGACGATGCTCGCGACAAGCAGGAGGGCGCCCGCGGCGAACAGCCCCAGGCCAGCGTACAGCCGACGGAGGCTGGTCTGGAACTGCGCATCGGGCCGGTACACCTCCGAGAGACTGGTCATACGGTGGAACTGGGTACCCAGCCCTAAAAAAACGTGCGTCAGACGCCCGTCCGACGACGTGGCCGAATTTCCCTCGCTCGCCGGGCACAGCATCGAAAGGATTACCGTTCGGACGGCACTTCCACCGGCCATGAGCGACGACGAGAGCGAGGCGGAGGAGCCGGCGGTCGAACTCGGGACCGGCGCTGCCGTCGAGGGAGCGCCGCTTGCCCGCGTGACGTCCCGGCTCACGTGGCCCCAGGAGCGGAGCCGTATCGTGGAGAAGGAAGGAGACGTGACGATTCGGACACCTGACGGGCCCCGGAGGCTGGAGCCAGTGCTGGAGGAGACGGATGTCAGCTATTTCGACAGCTCCGAGGCGTTCACGGCGGCCGTCGAAGACGTAATCGGCCGCGGCCCGGTGCAGACCGAGTAAGTCGACGCTACCGTCTTCGCCTCGCTATCGCGTCAGAACTCCCCGAGACTCGACTGTAGCCCCGCGCTCATCGTCGATTTCCGTCGGAGCCGCGCAGCTGAGACCGGGAGGTGCTCGGCGATGGAGTTGACGGCGCCGGCGAAGCGGTCGGCGGTGCCGTGCTCCCCCTCGAAGGCGTGTCTGACCGCCTCGCGGACCTGCCAGACGCCCACGGGGCCCCAGTAGTCGTCGGAGACGTGTCTGAGGACGAGCACTTTCGCCTGGCGACCGACCTCCGAGAGGTGTTCCAGGGCGCCAAGGCGGGCCGCGTAGTACGCGCCGGCGGTTTCCTCGACGTAGCTCGTGCGGCCATCAAACCCCTCGTGGGCGCTGGCGAGATACGTTCCCGCGCTCGGATCCGGGTTCCAGATGCTCCCGGGGGCCTTCATCTCCACCAGTTCGTACTCCCAGTCACCCGGTGCGAGAACCACCCAGAAGCTGTTTCCGAGATACTCGTTGTGCCAGACCTGCACGGAATTGACACTCGGATTGCCTCGAATCGTCCCGCGGAGGAACTGTCCGACGGTGTCGTCCACGGCGGTGATTGACCACCGGGTCGGCACCAGCTTCCGGTTCTCTGCCTGCCCGAGCGCGCCTGCCGAGAGGATGGTGTTGATGTCGTAGACGTCGAACCCGCGGCGGTAGAGATAGTTGATGGCGCCCTGGGCCTGCCAGTCGTCGTCCTCCAGGGTCTTCTCGACGGGCCTGGGGACGTGTGGGTTCTCCGTGAGGTCGGCCGATTGAGCCGGTGCTCGCGGGCCGACCGGCGTGGCGACGTCGTCGCGGGCGACGTCGTAATCGATGTCCGGGCGACCGTCCAGGCCGACCTCGACGCCAACGGGGCGGTCGGCGATGGCGATCTCCCGCTGCACACCGGTGAACCCGTCCCATGCGTCGTTGACGTCGACATCGACGCCGGTCCGGTTGGAGTTCAGCAGACTGGTGCGTCGCTCGAACACGTCGGCGATCTCCACGCCCTCGTCGTACCACTGACCGCTGGTCTCGAAGCGCCCCGCATCCTCCTCGTGACCCACTGGCGAGAGGATTCCCGTCGAGACGTTCGGATAGCTGGACCGGCCGACGAAGATGGAGGGCGAGACGCTCCCGACCAACGAGTCGCCGCTGACGTGTTCGTCGAACCGGTTCTCGAAGGACTCCAGATGGTCGAGTATCTCGTAGCTCTTCTCCTCGGCGAGGCGGCGACGTTCGGCCGCCTCGTCCGCCTCGTACTCCAGATACTCGTCCAGCCGCATTCCTCGGAACTGGGTGGCGGAGTGGCTTGAAAGTTCCGCGCAGCAGACGCTGTGGATCGCTGTGTGGCGAACCGCTTTGTGGCGAACAGGTGCCGCGCGTCTCGGTCCCGAGTGGTGCGTCACGCTCCCGCCTCGGCCGCCCCGGGTCGACTGGTCACCGCATACGGCTGGTGCTCCCGTTCTCCTACTTGAAGGCTCGGGACGATTCAGCCCCTCGGCGCGGGCCGTCGTTAGCTGTGAATCCCCATCGCCTCAATCTGCTCCTGATACCGGTTGCGGATGGTGACCTCGGTCACCTGCGCGACCTCGGCGACTTCGCGCTGGGTCTTCTTCTCGTTACAGAGCAGCGACGAGGCGTAGATGGCGGCGGCGGCGTAGCCGGTCGGGGATTTCCCCGAGAGCAGCCCCTGCTCGGCCGTCGTCTCGATGATCTCGTTGGCCTTCGCCTGGACCTCCTCGGACAGGTCCAGTTCCGAGCAGAAGCGCGGGACGTACTTCTTCGGGTCGACAGGGCGCATCTCCAGTCCAAGTTCCTGGGAGACGTAGCGGTACGTCCGGCCGATTTCCTTGCGCTCGACCCGGGAGACCTCCGAAATCTCCTCGAGTGACCGCGGAATCCCCTCCTTCCGGCAGGCCGCGTAGAGCGACGCGGTGGAGACGCCCTCGATGGAGCGGCCGCGGATGAGGTCATCGGTGAGCGCACGACGGTAGATGACCGAGGCGACCTCACGAACCGACCGTGGGACGCCCATGGCCGAGGCCATGCGGTCG
>CAYXXM010000128.1:0-6433 GCA_964469085.1 uncultured Haloferacaceae archaeon | reverse complement strand
CGAGACGGCGACGTGGGGCGTGTAGCGTTCCATCGCCTCCGGCCCCTCGCTGGCGGCCTGCTTGTGCTGACTGTGTGCCTGATGGCGCGTGAGGAAGCTTGCGAGCACGAGCGCCAGAATCCCGTACGGGAGGACCCAGGCGACGGACTCCAGCGTCCCGATGGGCACGAGGAACTCCAGTGGGGTCATACGCCTACATCGGTCCAGGTCCGTTTAGTGCTTTTCCAATTCGCCCGCGGCGACTCACTCGACGAATGGCCGTAAACAGTCGAACGTCCCTTCGGTCCGAACCGTGACCCGCTCGTGGGGCGCAACCGCCCCCTGGTCCTCGACGTCGGTGAACAGCGAGACGCCGCCTTCGTGGCGTTCGACCGCCACATCCAGCGGGCCCGGGACGACCCAGCCGTTCGCGCGGGTCGTGAACGGCGCAACAGGGACGACAGAGAGGCCGGTCCCCGGCGAGAGCAGCGGCCCACCCGCGGCGTTGTTGTACCCCGCGGAGCCGAATGAGGCGGCGACGACGATGCCGTCGGCGCGCACCGTTGCCAACTGCTCGTCTTCTTTACTCAGCGAGTACTCCGAGATTCGCGCCGGTTCGCTCGTCATCAGCGTCACGTCGAACACCGCCCGGCCGACACGCTCGCCGCCGGTTTCGATGCCCAGAACGGGATGCGTCGCGATGCGGTAGTTCCCTGCCGCCAGGGCCGCGGCCGCCTCCACGAGCGCAGTTCGATCGACCCCGTTGAGCCCTGCCTCGACGCCGACGGGTAGCACGGGGAGCGTCTGGTCAGCCAGCGCCGCGTCCGAAAGCGCTTCCTCGCCGACGGCGATGACGGCGTCGGCATCCGGAACCGTGCCGACGGACAGCGACGTCTCGGCGACGACATCGGCGTCGGCGCCGCTGACCGCCACCCGACGTATCGGGCTCGGCTCAGTCATGTCTCCGGCATCGGGCGGGTCCGGCTAAAACACCGGCGGTCCGGCCCCGGGTCGAACCCACTCGGTCCCGCGGTTCACTCGAAATCGTAGGGCCAGCCGTTGGTCTTCTTCATCCCCTCGGCCTGGTCTTCTTCCTTCAGGTAGCCAGCGATGGTCTCGGGTTCCTCGTGGGGCAGGTCGACGTCGTCGCCAGCCAGGTCGACGACGAGTTCGGTCAGCAGGATGGCCTGCTCGCGCAGCGTGCGGCTCTCCAGTTTGTCGAGCGTGTCGGCGGCGGTATGGCCCCACCCCCGGCCGCGTTCGTCCGAGCTACTGGAGACCATATAGCCCGGGACGCCCCAGCGGACGAACGGCCAGTGGTCCGAGTGGGGGACCATCCGCGGCACGGTGTCGATGGGATGGTCGTGCCAGTCGGACACGCGCTCGGCAGCCGCGGCCAAGCCGTCGAACCGGTGGGTGGTGAGCTGCAGCGTCCGACCGCCCATGTTGGAGTCGACGTTGACCACAGCTTTCACCGACTCGAGGTCGAGGGACTCCGCCTCCACGTTCGATCCGACCAGGCCGACTTCCTCGGCGCCGTAGCCGATGCATTTCACGCGGGTCTCCAGTTCGTCCTCGCGCTGGGCGAGCGCGCGGGCCACCTCCACGATGGTGGCGGTGCCGGCGCCGTTGTCCCGGGCGCCGTCAGCGATGTCGTGGGCGTCGACGTGGCTGGAGAGGATGAGGACCTCCGCCGTGTCCGGCCCCAGTTCCGCGACGGCGTTGCCTGATTCCGCGTCCGGCGTCTCGCAGTCGACGGCCACGGTCACTTCCTCGCCGTCAAACCGGCGCCCGAGGCGGGACCCGGTCTCGGCGGAGACGCCGACGGCCGGGATGTCCCCGATTGGGCTGCCGTCGCTCCCGCCGACGCTGCCCGTCGGGGGCAGTTGGCCGGGGACGTGGTTCGCGTAGACGAATGCGGCGGCGCCGCCCTCGACGGCGTACTGGTACTTCTCCGTCCGGTGAATGTAGCGGTCGAAATACTCCGGTACCATCGACGACGCGACGACGATTTTCCCCGCTACGTCCGTCTCCGCGAAGTCCGCCGGGAGCGCGGCGCCGAGGTCGACCAGTTCGGCGGTTACCTCGCCTGCCGGGCTCCGCGGGAGCGCGATTGACTCCTCGACGGTGTCTGGCGTCTCGATGCTGCTCTCGCCGCGGACCCAACCCTGGAGGTCGAAGCTCTCGACACGTGCGTTCCGCGCGCCCACCGCCTCGAACGCGTCGCGGGTCGCCTCGAGACCCGCCATCTCGCCCGGCTGTCCGGCCATCCGGTTGCCGATGTCGACGAGGGTTTCCAGGTGGTCCCAGCCCGCTGTGCTCGTGAACGAACTCCCGATCCAGTCTGTCACGTCCTCCCAATCGGACCGGGTCCTCTACCCCTTGTGGGCGCCGGCGGAGTTGGCCGGTTCTTCGGAGATAGCGGTCCCCAGTAACCCAGGGTTTCCATGGGATTGGCCACAGCTATCACCCCTGCCATCCAAGCGGCGGTATGGCCGAAATCGTCGTCGTCGGTGGCGGGTTGGCGGGGCTGGTCGCGGCTCGCCGGCTCGCCGAATCTGGGCACCAGGTAACGGTGTACGAGGCGCGCGAAACGGTTGGGGGACGGGTACGCAGCCGGACGGTCGACGGATTCACCTGTGACCGCGGGTTCCAGGTCCTGTTCGACGCCTACCCGGCGGTCCGGCGTGAACTCGACGTCGACGCACTCGACCTGCGACCCTTTGCACCCGGCGGCGTCATCTGCCGCCGCGGGCAGCGCTCGGTGCTTTCTGACCCGCTACGTGAGCCGCTATCCGCCATCGAGTCGGCGTTCAACCGTGAAGTCAGCCTGCGCGACAAGCTCCGAACGCTGCAGCTCCGATTCCGCCTGACCCGGGACGACTGGCCGGAGTTCGGCGAACGGGACCGCTCTATCCGGGCGTTTCTGGAGGACAGGGGGTTCTCGACGGGCTTCATCGAGTCGTTCGCGGCGCCGCTCTACGGCGGTATCACCCTCGACCGGTCGCTGGCGACATCGGCGGAGGTCTTCGCGTACACGTTCCGGGCGCTGTCGCTCGGATCCAGCGCCGTACCCGCCGAGGGAATGGGTGCGATTCCGGCCCAGTTGGCCGACCGCGCGCGTGCTGCCGGCGTCGAGATTCGAACGGGCCGCGCCGTCGAGGCTCTGGATGCCGAGAGCGAGGGGGTAGCGGTCGAGGTCGATGCCGACACGGCAACGGTCGACACCGATACAGCACCGGTCGACGCCGATGCCGACAGGGCAACGGTTGACGTCGGCGGAGAGACACGGACCCCCGACGCCGTCATCGTCGCAACCGACCCCAACACCGCTCGTGAGTTGACGGCCGCCGACGCCATTCCCACCAGCGGCACGGGCGTCGTCACCCAGCAGTACCGCCTGCCGGGATCCGAACTCAGCGCAGGCACGCAGATGATGCTCAACGCCGAGAGCGAGGGCCCCACCACCGTCGCCCAGCTCTCGGCCGTCGCGCCGGAGTACACCAACGCAGCCGGCGACGTCCTCCTCGCGGCGTCGTTTGTCGACGACCAGGCACTCGACCGTGAGGACGAGGCGCTCGAGACACTGACCCGGCGGACCCTCGCAGCCTGGTACCCCGAGCGTGGCTTCGACCAGCTCGAACGGCTGACCACCGACCGCATCCCGTTCGCCCAGTTCGACCAGCCGCCTGGTCGGCACGCGACGCTTCCGGACGCGCGTGACCCGGCGGGGCCGGTCTATCTCGCCGGTGAGTTCACTCGCTGGTCCTCGATTCAGGGCGCACTGGAGAGCGGGAAGCGGGCCGCTGACGCGGTCGGGGAGGACCTGTCGGGCTCGACACCGGTGACGGGCCACTGAACGGGGCCAAATACGCGACTTGCCCCGACCCCGCGTCGTTCACCGCGACCCGAACTACCTTGGGACGGGGCTCTGATTGAATGCTGTGACAACCTACGACATCGAGCGGTATCTCAACATCCGGAGCGCTCACGGAGGCTCGTTCGGCCCGGCGGGCGAGGCGCTGGCGTTCCTGATGGATACCACCGGCACCGCACAGGTCTGGACCGTCGACGGCCCCGGCGAGTGGCCCGTCCAGCGCACCTTCTACGAGGATCGCGTCACGTTCGTCGACTACTCGCCCGAGCGCGAGGAACTCGCCTTCGGCAAGGACCAGGGCGGCAACGAGCGCGCCCAGCTGTTCACCCTCGACACGATGACCGGCGAGATTACCAACCGCACGCAGCGTCCCGGCGCGAAACACCGATGGGGCGGCTGGGATAGCGAGGGCGAGCGCTTCGCCTTCGCCTCCAACCGCCGCGACCACACGGTGTTCGACATCTACGTCCAGGACCGGGACGGCGTCGGCTCCGACGCCCACTGCGTCTACGAGGGCGACGGCTGGCTCTCGCTGGCTGGCTGGTCGCCGAGCGACGACCGCCTCATCGTCTTGGAGGCCCACTCCAGTTTCGACCAGGACGTCCACGTACTCGACCTCGAGACCGGCGAGGCCGAGCACGTCACCCCGCACGACGGGCGCGCCCGGTTCCAGAGTGTCGAGTGGGGTCCCGAGGGCGACGCACTGTACACCGTCACCGACCGTGAGTCCGACACGCACCGCCTGGAACGGCTGAATCTCGACACGGGGGAGTTTTCGGTCGTCGAGGACGGCAACGAGGAGGAAAACTCCTCTGGCAGCCGGACGCAGTCCGGCGACGGCGACTGGAACGTCAACGGCGTCACCATCGACCGGGACTCCCGACGCGTCGCGTACTCCCGGAACGTCGACGGCTACACCGACCTGACCGTCGGCGAACTGGTCGCCCCCGACCGCATCGACGTCGCCGCTGAACCTGAGCTCCCCGAGTCCGTCGCCGTCGGCGTCGACTGGGGACCGAACGGCGACCGGTACGCTGTCACCGTCACGGCGAGCAGCGAGAACACCAACGTCCACGTCGCCGACGCCCGCAGCGGCGATAGCGAGCGCTGGACGAACGCCGCGACGGCTGGCATCGCCCGGGAGACGTTCGTCGAGCCCCAGCTGGTCCACTTCCCGACGTTCGACGGGCTCGACATCCCGGGGTTCTTCTCGGTGCCCGAGGACGTGCCCGAAGGTGGCGCGCCGGTCATCGTCGACATCCACGGTGGTCCCGAGTCCCAGCGCCGCCCTTCGTTCCGCGCGGTGAAGCAGTACTTCCTCAACAACGGCTACGCCGTGTTCGAACCGAATGTCCGTGGCTCCTCGGGCTACGGTAAGGAGTACGCCGGTCTCGACGACGTGCGCAACCGGATGGACTCGGTGAAGGACCTGAAAGCCGGCGTGGAGTGGCTCCACGACCATCCCGATGCGAACAACGACCGCATCGTCGCCTACGGCGGCTCCTACGGCGGGTTCATGGTCCTCTCGGCGCTGACGGAGTACCCCGAGCTCTGGGCGGCGGGCATCGACGTGGTGGGTATCGCCAACTTCGTCACGTTCCTGGAGAACACCAGCGACTGGCGTCGCTCGCTACGGGAAGCGGAGTACGGTAGCCTCGACGAGGACCGGGAGTTCCTCGAGGAGATCTCGCCGACGAACAACATCGAGAACATCGACGCGCCGCTGTTCGTGCTCCACGGCGAGAACGACCCGCGCGTGCCCGTGAGCGAGGCCGAGCAGGTCGCCGAGGACGCGCGCGAGCAGGACGTGCCCGTCCGGAAGCTCCTGTTTCCGGACGAGGGCCACGGCTTCTCGAAGCTGGCGAACCGCATCGAGGCGTACTCGGCGGTGGTTGAGTTCCTCGACGAGCACGTCTGAGGACCGACGCCGCTCCGAGGTCCATCCGCGCACCGCGGCAGTACCGGGCTGTCTTTCATTGCGCGGGCTATCCCTCTGCGGGCGCGCCGTCCTTCTGCGGGTGGAATATCTCTCATGCGCCGGCTATCCTTCTACGTGCGCGCAGTCCTTCTGCACTGGGCCGTCCTTCTGCTCCCGGGTGATACTGCTGCGGTACCGTCCGCTCCCAACGGGCCGGCCAGTACCGGTCGCTCGCACCTCTCAATCCGTCTCGACACGCGCCACGACTGTCTCAGCGAGCAGGTCACCGAGACGCTGGTCGTCGTCGGTCACGAACACGACGACGGCACCCAGCAGGTAGAACACCGGTAGTGCGTCGGCGAACCGGAGCAGGTTCCGCACCACTGAATCGGTTGCGTCGCAGGGCGCACCCTCCTCGGTGACGACGACGATGCCCAGCAGTTTCTTCCCGAACGTCTGGCCGTACGTGGCCTCCATGTAGGTGAAGTATGCGAACGTGAGCACCGCGCCGAGACTGCTGGAGAGCGTACTCGCCTGGACCGGGTTCGAGACGACAGCCCCGGCGACGATGCCGACGAGGATTGCGTCGATGGCGACGGCGCCGACGCGCCGCCAGAAGGTGTCCGCGTGGGTTCCGGGCTCGTGGGCCGGGCGTTCCA
>CAYXXM010000127.1:0-6529 GCA_964469085.1 uncultured Haloferacaceae archaeon | reverse complement strand
CTCCCGTTGTCGAGCCGGGTTACGTCGAAGTAGCTGTCGGTGTCGCCGATGCGCCACGTCACGTTGGTCCCCTTAACGGCCACAATGGCGCCGTGCTCGTGCCAGCCCGGCCCGCCGCCCTGAATCCCGATGAGCGTGCGGTTCTCGCCGTCGGTGCCGGCGACCGACGCCTCCGGCGCAACCGCTGCGCCCACCCCGAGCGTGAGGAGGAGGAGCGCGACACCGGCGACGACGAGAAGCGTCCCGCGCGTCTGCAGGTCCATTGATAATGACGGGGGACGCGATGGGTGAAAACGCTTGTCAGTTGGTCGCGGGTGTGCCGAGAGAGCCGGGCGACCGCCGAGTCGCGGGTCAGGCCGTCGCGGTGAGCGGGAACGCGTCGTCGACGGCCGCGAAAGTGCGTTCGAGCGGCCCGGAGTTGTCGATGAGGATGTGGTTCTCGGCCACCACCGGTTCGAACTCCGCGTTGATCTTCTGGTAGATGGCGAAGTCGGCGTCGCTCTCGTCGTCCGCGCGCTGGCGGATGCGCTCGCGCACCGTCTCCGGGTCGCAGGTGACGCGAATCACGCGGGACTCCACCGTTGCGTCCGCGGCGACGGCAGTCGCGCGCTGCCGAAGCGTCTCCCGGCGGAAGGTGCCATCGAGAACCACGTCATCGCCGGCTTCGACGGCCTCGCGAGCGCGGTCGAACAGTTCGTCGTACACAGCCGCGGATTCGGCCGCCGTGTACTCGGGGTCCGGGAAACGTTCCTTGCGTACCACGTCGGTTCGGAGCCGTCGTCCGTTCAGTCTGTCGGTCACCCGTTCGGCCACGGTTGATTTCCCCGTTCCCGGGGGCCCGCAGACGAGGACAAGCATTCGATTGTCAACGCGGGACCGGTCTACAAATAATCAGCGCTTCAGCGTCCGCGGTAGCCGCACGGTTGCGCCGGTGAGGCCGACGCGCGTTCCCGGCCCGGGTCAGCCGGATTTGTGCTCGGTGATGTCGTGGACGACGCCGGCGGTTCCCAGGAATTCGCCGTCGTCGCTCAGAATCAGCCCGAGATTGACCTCGGCCGGGAAGGGGTCGCCGACCTCCGGCTTGGCCGTCACCTCGTACGCTCCGGCGGTGCGGTCCGGGTCGTTCAGCAGCTCCAGGATGAGGTCGGGGCCGCGTTCCGCGTCGCCGTCAGCCATGTACGTGCTGACGTGCTCGCCGACCATTTCCTCGCGCGGGGCCCCGCCGAGGTCAGCCATCGGCTGGTTGACCATCTCGACGTACCCCTCCTCGTCCAGGATGTACATCGGGTCGCCGACGGACTCGACGAGCGTCCGATAGCGTTCGAGGCGCTGCTCGCGCTCTTTCCGGTCAGTGATGTTCCGGGCGTACACCACCAGTCCCTCGATGGTCGGTTCGTCGAGCAGGTTCCGGGCCTCCACTTCGAGCCAGACAGTCGAATCGTCCTGTTGCTCGAACCGGAACTCGACCGTGGGCCGCAGCTCCGGGTTCTCGACCATCGCGAAAAACTGCGTCATGGCTTCGTCGCGGTCCTCCGGGTGGATGTACTCGAACCCGTTCTCGCCGATGAGTTCGTGGGGCGCGTAGCCGATAACCTCCGTAGCCGACGGGCTCAGATACTGGTAGATGCCGTTCGGGTCGAGAATCGCAATGACCTCGCTCGTCTGTTCGATGAGTCGTCGATACCGGTGTTCGGTCGAGACGACGTCCAGTTCGGCCCGGAGTCTGGCGACGTTGTTCTCGATGCGGTTTGCCAGCACTTCGTACTGGCTGGTCCCCTGCTGCTTCTGGATGTAGTCGGTGGCGCCCGCGGAGATGGCCTTGCTGGCGACATCTTCGGAGCCTTTGCCAGTGAACAGGATGAACGGGAGGTCGGGGTGGTTCTCCCGCGTCGTTTCGAGAAAATCGACCCCGTTCCACCCCGGCATCTGGTAATCCGACACGATACAGTCGTAGTCGTTCTCCGCCAGTTTGTCGAACGCTTCACTGCCGCTCGTCGCGACGTCGACGGTGAACCGCTCGTTCTCGCGTTCGAGGAAGTCTGCGGCCATCTCGGCGAACGCCGAATCGTCGTCGACCTGCAGAACCGAAATACTTGTTCGACGATTCATGGGACCGTGGGCAGAGTCACGGGGACAGACCCATAAATGATTGTGGGAATTCAGGAAGTCGTGGGTAAATCCTTATTTCGTACTGTCGGATACCAATCAGACGCCCAGAGACCAATCCGCAAATGGACCGACTGGGACCGTTCAGCACAAACTGGTCACCGAGAACCGTATTTGCGTGACCAGTAGTAGATTAGTGGGACGCCGACCGCAGTCGGCCATAACCACGCTGCGATGCCCAGTATCGACGTGAGATTGACAGCTGAAACGGCGCTGACCGTCGCGATGACCGCCGCGACCATCCGCTGAAGGTGCCTGACCTTCCATTCGCTCGACTCCGTTCGGGTGAACGCCCGGACATCCATGGCTCCGTACGCGACGCCGATACCGCCGAAGACGACCATCACGATGCCGAACGGGTTCCCGTTGAGCGACCAGGTGCTCCCCCACCCGCCGAGCGCGAGGGACGCCAGAATGACGCTCCCAGCGGCGACCCAATCTATCAGGTCAGCCCCGTCCGCCGGGCGCTTTCGGGAGAGCGTCCGGTAGCCCGAGAACGCCAGGTAGCCACTGAACACGGCGACGAGGGTGAGAATACTCCGGAACGTCGTCGGGTCGATTCCGAAGAGGACGAACACCGTCGCGACGACGAGCGCCATCGAGACCAGGAAGAGTTTCCCGGCCTGCCGGTGCCGGCGCCCCCCTTTCTTTGCGAGGAGAGCACCGGCGCCAGCGACCACCGCCACAGTTCCGGCCGCGATGTGGAGCCAGAGTGACCACAGTTCGACGACGGCCATACCCTGCCTTTTGGAACCAATTCATTAAACACTGGTGCGCAGATTGGGTTGGGACTCGCGATTGGTTGCTGTCGCGGCGTGACCCACCGGATGTACTGGGAAAATGACCCGGCGTCGAACAGAGGAAGACTCGTTGCGCTCGTCTTCCCTGCTCGAATTCGCTGGCGACACGACGTCCCGCACTCGGAACGCCTCGCTCGGCGTTTGTTGAGTGCGGGAACGGTAGTGGGCCGGCGCGAATTCGAATCGCGGTTACGGCCACCCGAAGGCCGAAGGATACCAAGCTACCCCACCGGCCCGCAGCGAAACGATAGCCGGCTGGGGGGTTAAGGATTGCTATCTCCCCGTTCGAGCGGAGATATCGCGCGGCCTACGCCGGCTGTTCGAGCAGGTCCTCCTTGGACTCCGGTTCGACGGAAAGTTGGTGGTACGCATCGACCAACGCACCGGTCGTGAAGATGGTGAGGACGCCCGAGATGACCAGCGCGAGCAGCGACCCGGCCACCGGATTGACAACGCTCACTAGTTGCCCGACCACGGCGCTGAGCGCGCCGATGACGCCAAGGACGAGAATCAGCCCGAAAATCGAGAACCGGTCGCCTTTCGAGAGCGCCCAACTCGAGGAGAGCGCTTCCAGTGGCCCTTCGCCCTCGACGGCGATGTAGACCTGGGTGAAGTAGAGACTCGTCAGGATGAACAGCCCCGGAATAATGAGGAGGACGAACCCGATCGCGATTGCCAGTGCCTGAATGATGCCCGCGACGATGAGGAACACCACCGTCTTCGGGAGCGCCTCGGTCACGCCGTGAGGGATGGAGTCGAGTTCCCCGGTGGGATGGTCGACTGTCCGGAGGACGACGATGGTGAGGACGACGCTAACGACCGCTCCCAGCAGCGTCAGGACCGCGCTGCCTGCGACACCGATGGGCAGCGCCAGCGCCGACCGCTGACCGCCGGCCATCGGGGCGCCGACGGCGGCGATGATGGAGTCCGTCCCCACACTCGTCAACAGCATGGCGACGATGTAGAGCGCGCCGAGCTGGAGCCCCGCCGTCGTCGTCAGTTTCGCCCACCCCGTCGAGAGGGTATCGCCGATGTTCAGTGACATACGTCAGACTAGACAGAGATACTGCATAAACCCTCCGACAGTGGGTTGGTTTTCTCACCTCAACCTGGCTCAGTACGTTGAAAACCCGTCCGTATCGAGATGATTATGAGCCACCGTGATAGCGTGGTCGGCGTGGAGCCGTTTCGGACCGACCCGGAGCTGTCTATCCGCGACGTCGTCGAGGCGGTCGCGCTCGTCGTCAGAGAAGTCGTGATGGTCCGAGAGCACGAACAGCGGGTCGGCCGGTGGCTCCGTCTCGGCGAGTGGCTCGCCCGCTTCGTGGAGTTGGACCACCGTCGAGCGACGGCTGGCTCGTGAGAGCGCCTCCTCGAACCCCATCCTGGAGAGGGACACGCCGGGGGTGGTCTCGACGGGTTGGTGGCCGATGGCCGCCTCGCGCTCGGCCAGGGCGCCGCGAATCAGCGCGGCCGTCGACCGTTCGTCGGGGTTCAGCCGTCGCAGGTCGGCGCCGTCGAAGCGGACCGTGTACTCGTCGGCCAGCACGAGATGGACCCGAACGGCCTCGCGGATGTCGTGTGAGAGGAAAAACGCCGAGTTGACACAGCGACACAGCACGTCGAGGCGGCCCGCGCCGCCGGCGATGTCGTCGAGGGAGAACGACGGCTCCGTGGGCACGTCGTGGCCGATGACGAGGAACTGGCGCATGCCCCGACATGCGGCGGCCGCGTGCTAACCGGTTTCGGTGAAGGTCAGACCGCGGCGGTCCACCCGAGGCCCAATCGAGCGGTCAGTAGCCCTGTGCGCTGCCGTCCTTCCGTGGCTCGGTCGCGCCCGAGAGCGTCCCGTTCCGGTTCCGGACAATCTGGGCGCCGCCGAAGGCGCTCGGCGGGAACACCCGGATGTTGTGGCCCTTTCTGGCGAGCTTCGTCGCGCGTTCGTTGCCGTTCATCCGCTCTTCGACGCCGAGGTCCCCATTGGCACGGTAGCGCCAGCGCGGCAGGTCCAGTGCGGCCTGCAACGGCAGGTCGTAGTCGACGATGTTCGAGATGAGTTGGAGGTGGCCCTGTGGCTGCATGAACCCGCCCATCACGCCGAACGCCGCCCAGTCGTCCTCCTCGCTGTCGGGCGCGAAGTCGGCGATTGCCGGAACCAGCGTGTGGAACGGGCGCTTGCCGGGCTCTATGCGGTTGGGGTGGTCCTCGTCGAGCGAGAACGAGGAGCCGCGGTTCTGGAGCGCGATGCCCGTATCGCCGGCGACGAGTCCGGACCCGAATCCGGCGAACCGGGAGTTGATGAACGAGACCACGTTCCCCTCGTCGTCGGCGACACAGAGCAGCACCGTGTCGGCGTCCTCGGCGTTGCTCCCCGCGACACCGAAGCTGACGTCGTGGTTGGCCGTCTCACCGATGAGTTCGGCCCGATTCTCGGCCCACGATTTCGAGGCCAGCGGCGGGTTGTCCTCGTACTCGGGGTCGGTGATGTAGCGGTGGCCGTCGTGGAATGCGACCTTCAGCGCCTCCGCGAAGTAGTGGACGCGCTCGGGCGAGTCGAGCGGGTGGTCGGCGGCACCGACCGCCTCGGCGAGGTTGAGCGCCTCCAGCGCGATGAGCCCCTGGTTGTTCGGCGGGAGTTCGTACACCTCGGCGCCGTTGTACGTCGTCGACACCGGGTCGAGCAGTTCGGGTTCGAACGCCGCGAGGTCGTCCGTGGTGAGGAAGCCGCCCTCGGCCTGCACTTCGGCGGCGATTTGCTCACCGATTTCGCCCTCGTAGAGCGCGTCGGCCCCCTCCGCGGCGATGGTCGCCATGGAGTCGCCCAGCCGCGGGAGCGTCACCTGCTGGCCGGTGCTCGGGGCCTCGCCGTCGAAGAGATACGCCTCGCGGGCGTGCTCGGTCTCGAACAGCCGTTCTGCGTGCTGCCACTGGGCGGAGACGACCTCGGAGACGGGATAGCCCTCGGTGGCGTAGTGAATCGCCGGCTGGAGGAGTTCGCCCAGCGACCTGGTCCCGAACTCCTCGGCGGTCAGCTCCCAGCCCCGGGCGGTCCCGGGAACGGTGACGGCGTGGGCGCCCGTGCTGGGCATCTCGGCCTCCGCGGGGGCGACCTCCTCGTCGCTCTCGGCGGCGACGGCCTCCCGGACGTTCGAAAGCGTGGCCTCCGCGGGCGCACCCCCGCAGGAGCGCATCGCCCCGACCTCGCCGTCGGCGGTTTTGTAGAGGGCGAACACGTCGCCGCCCAGGCCGGTCGAGGTGGGCTCGACGACGTTGAGCGCCGCCGCGGTGGCGACGGCCGCGTCGAAGGCGTTTCCGCCGTCCTCCAGCGTGGAGACACCGACCTGCGTGGCCAGCGGCTGGCTGGTGGCGACCATCCCGCGGTTGGCGTAGGCGGTCGACCGCCGTGACGTGAACCTGTCGAGGTTCGGCTCTGGCATGGAAGAACTGTAAACCGAGGGTGGGTAAAGTATCCCACCAAATAGTTTCGGCGGCAGTATTTTTGCCCCCGCAGCCACCGTCTACGCATGACGTTCTCTCTCTGCACCCACGTCCCGTCGGACCAG
>CAYXXM010000126.1:0-6587 GCA_964469085.1 uncultured Haloferacaceae archaeon | reverse complement strand
CCTTGATGGCGATGACGTCCTGTTGGCCGGATATCTCCGCGAAGTGTACGCGCATACTGCCGGCGCTGCCGGCGGTTTCGAAATCTTCCTGTAGGTCGAGTTCCACGTAGTCCTCGGTGCTGCGTTCGCCGCCGCCCCCGAGGATTTTACTCATGATTCCCATACACCGAGAATCCGGGGCTGTCCAAATAGTTCTTGCGCCGGACAACTGACGGCTGTTGAGTTTGAACATATCTCGCGCTGCCTGGACCATAATGAACTTCAATTAACTTTATATCCTGATAGCCCTTGATGGAATGCGTTGAATGCCCCAGAGAGATGCAAAACGCCGAGACGTACTCCGGAGAATCGGGACGGGAGCAGTCGCTGTCGCGGGAATGGGCGGAATCGCCAGCGCATCCCCAGAGCGGAAAATCGTCGGGACCAGTTCGCCGGCAGCGACACGGGCGGCCACGTCCAAGGCAGACAGTGTCCATCGTACGCTGGATTTTGACGATATCGGGAGCGCTGTCGCCGGCGTGTTCCCTGCCGATGCAGTATCGGCGCTCGAAGAGCGCAGCGACATCCGCTACATCGAGACCGACGGCACGATGCACGCAATCGGGCCGGGCGGTTCCAAGGGGCCACCCGGAGACGGCGGCGGGTCGACGAGTCAGGACCTCCCCTGGGGCATCGACCGGGTCGACGCCGAAGTGGCTCACTCAAACGGCGAGACGGGTAACGGTGCGGACATCGCCATCATCGACACCGGCATCGACGACGACCACCCCGACCTCCAGGCCAACGTCGGCAGTGGAAAAGCCTACGTCGACTGCCGGGGGCGGAACTGCAACTACCCCTGGTCCGACGACAACGACCACGGCACCCACGTTGCGGGTATCTCGGACGCGCTCGACAACTCGAAAGGCGTCGTCGGCGTCAGCACGGAGGCGACGCTCCACGCGGTGAAGGTCCTGGACAAGAGGGGGTCGGGGTCGTTCTCGGATGTCGCGGCCGGCATCGAGTACACCGCGGACCAGGGCTGGGACGTCGGCTCGATGAGCCTCGGTGCCTCCAGCGGCTCGCAGACGGTGAAGGACGCCTGTACGTACGCCTACAACAACGGCGTCCTGCTCGTCGCGGCTGCAGGGAACGACGGGCCCTGTTCGGCCTGTGTGGGCTACCCGGCCGCGTACTCGGAGTGCATCGCCGTCTCGGCAACCTCCTCGGACGACACCCTGGCGGGCTTTTCCTCGACCGGGTCGGAGGTCGAACTCGCCGCGCCCGGTGAGAACATCTACTCCACGGTCATCGGTGGCTACGACACCTTCGACGGCACGTCGATGGCCTGTCCGCACGTCTCCGGCGCGGGCGGCCAGCTGATGGCCAACGGCTACACCAACACCGACGCTCGGAACCAACTCAACACCACTGCGGAGGACATCGGCCTCTCGTCGAACGAGTCCGGCAGCGGTCTGCTCGACGTGGCTGCGGCGCTGGGACTCGACTCCAGCAACAACTGAGCTTCGGAACCACCGGTTTTTCTTCGGGTTTCCGTTCCTCGACGGCGGGAACTGCTGGAAACCGTTCCTTTTTGCCCAGTCCCGACCCACGAACCGCTGTGACGTTCAGCATCTGCGTGCGCGAGGCGTACGAGGACGACGAGGGAACCGATCAGCTCCGGTTCGGCGTCGCCGTCACCACGCGACTGCCCGCGGTGGGGACGCTCTGTCCGTTCGCGTCGGAGAACGGAGCAGTGGCGACCCAGAGCCTCGTGAACGTCGAACTCGGTGAGCGCGGAATCGAGTACATCGACGACGGCCTCGCCGTCGACGACGCGCTCCAGTCGCTGCTGAACGCCGACGACGGCGCCGAGAACCGCCAGCTCCACGGCGTTGACGCAGACGGAACCTTCACCTTCTCCGGCGAGGAGTGCAAGGACTGGTACGGCCACCGGAGCGACGACGGCTACAGCGTCGCTGGCAACCTGTTGACCGGTGAGGCGGTCATCGACGCCGTCGCCGAGGCCTACGAAGATTCGGGGCGGGACGAGCCGCTCGCAAAGCGGCTGGTCGATGCGCTTGGCGCCGGCTACGCCGAGGGCGGCGACAAGCGCGAGGAGCTTCACGTCCAGAGTGCCGCGCTGAAGGTGCGGACCACCGAGGACGAGGAGCACTCGCCGTACTACAACGACCTGCGCGTCGACGCGAGCGAGTCGCCGATTCAGGACCTACGGGAGACGTACCGGCTGGCGAACGAGGGGTTCGCAGCGGCGATGGAGCGGTACGAGGAGGCGATGGCGGAAGACGACATGGACGCCGCCGAAGACGAATAACGAGGCGGTTTACCTCTGCACCGTATCGCCGGCTCTGGCGAGAGCGAAGCTCTCGCTGTGCGCGGCGTTTTCAGTGTGAACGCACGGCACGCTCCCCGTTTGCTGCCGCTCACGGGTCGCGTGTCGAGGCGGTTTACCTCCGCGCGTATCGCCGGCTTCGCCGGCTCTGGCGAGAGCGAAGCTCTCGCCGTGCGCGGCGTTTGCCCGCCTCGGTCGCCGCCTCCATCGCATTGATAGGGGCGCGGACGGTTTCTCCGACTGTGTCAATCGACGAATCCACCGAGGACGCCCCCGAACCCTATGGCGACCTCCTCGACCAGTACCGTCAAATAAGCTACCTCAACGACGCAAGCGGGGTCCTGGGCTGGGATCAGCAGGTGATGATGCCCGAAGGCGGGACCCCCGCACGGGCGAAACAGCTCTCGGCGCTCTCGACGATCACCCACGACCTGATCACCGCCGAGGAGTTCGAGTCTGCACTCACCGCCAGCGAGGACGTCCTCGACGACCTCGACGAGGGGCAGCGTGCCTCAGTCCGGGAGATTCGCCGGTCGTACGACCGCACGGCGAACGTCCCGAGCGACCTCGTCCAGGAGCTCTCCGAAACGACGACGGAGAACCAGCAGATCTGGCAGGACGCCAAGGCCGACGACGACTTCGAGGCGTTCGCGCCGCGCCTGGAGACGCTCAAGGACCTCTCGAATCGCCGGGCCAACCACATCAGCCCGGACCAGCCGACCTACGAGGTGCTCTACGAGGATGGCGAGCCGTACCTCCCGCTCTCGCGCACCGAGGAAATCTTCGACCGGCTGAAGGCGGAACTCGTCCCCCTCATCGACGAAATCACCGAACACGGCGACGATCTGGCCTCGCCGTTCGCCGGCGGCGAGTACACCGAGGAGAACCAGGAGGCGCTCTCGGAGGCCGCACTCGACCAGATCGGCTACGACCGGGACCACGGCCGCCTCGACGCCTCGGCCCACCCGTTCACGTCCGGCAATCAGTTCGACGCCCGCGTGACGACGCGCTACAAACCCGACGACCCGATCGACGCGCTGACGGCCACGATTCACGAGTACGGCCACGCGAGCTACATGCTTGGCCTGCCGAAAGAGGACTACGGCACACCGCTCGGGGCCTCGCTCTCCTCGGGCGTCCACGAGTCCCAGAGCCGGTTCTGGGAGAACCACGTCGGCCGCACCAGGCCGTTCTGGGAGTTCTTCCTCCCGACGGCGAAAGAGCACCTCGACGGCATCGACGACGTGACCGTCCAGGAGGCCTACGAGGCGGTCAACCGCATCTACCCGAACAACCTCATCCGGGTCGAGGCGGACGAACTCACCTACCACCTCCACATCATCCTTCGATGCGAAATCGACCGGGCGTTCGTCGAGGGCGACCTCGACGTCGAGGACATTCCGCAGCGCTGGAACCACACGATGGAGGAGTACCTCGGCGTCACGCCCGACAGCGACGCGGAGGGCTGTCTCCAGGACATTCACTGGACCTCCCGCTTTGCGGGCTTCCAGGGCTACACCATCGGCTCCGTACTCGCCGCCCAACTCGACGCGGCGATGCGGACGGACGTGAGCGACGTGGACGGGAAAATCCGCAACGGCAACTTCCAGCCGATGCGCGACTGGATGAACGAGAACGTCCACGCGCACGGGAAGAAGTACCCGACCGACGAACTCGCCGAGGAGGCGACCGGCGAGCCGCTGACCGCTGATTACTTCCTCGACTACGTAAACGAGAAGTTCACCGACCTCTACGGGCTGTAGGTCGGGCCTCGCGTCCGGGATTTCTCACCCGGGTTCCGCAACCGCGCCGGGCCGGAAACCATTTCCAGCCCGACTGATGGACCATTCTCACCTGCTGGCTCGCGACGAGTGAGCGCCGCCGAGGTGTTACTCCACGTAGATGGTGAAGTCCTCGACTTCGCCGTACTCGCCGGTGGCGCTCGGGCCGTAGAAGCTGCTCCAGCTCAGTCGGACCCGTGCCAGCGTCCCGCCGGTCGCGGCGTTGCTCGGGACGTTGACGGTGGCGGTGTAGGTGACGGTGTCGTCGCTGACGTTCTGCATGATCTGGGTCTCCGTCGCGGTCGACCAGTCCTCGTTGTTGTCCCAGTCGACGTAGATGTTCCCGTAGTGGCTGTTGTAGCCAGCGTCCTCGAACTCCATCGAGACAGTGAACGAGCCGCCCTGCTGGACAGTGACAACGTCGGGACAGGTGAAGTCGTAGTAGGCGTTGTCCAATGAGGTCTCCACGACCTGGCCGTCCATGTCCATGGTCGTGATGTACTCGGCGCCGCTGCTGCCGGAGCCGTCCGGCCACTTCGTCGCGTCGACGCAGGCGCTGGCGACGAACGTCAGGGTGGACCCGGTGTCCGTGTCGCCGTCGCTCGCGTCGCCGACCGCGCGGAACTCGTACTCCGCGCCTGACGTCAGGCCCGTGAGGGTCTCGCTGAACGAGCCGGTGGCAGACAGCGTCTGGACGCTCGTGGTGTTCCACGAGGCAGCACCGGTCTCGCGCCACTCGAAGTAGACGTCCGCGGAGCTGGCGCCGTCGAGGTCGTCCAGCGAGCCGTTCAGGGTCGCAGAACTGCCATCGACGTTGGTCGGTGAGTTCGTCGAGATCATGAAGCCGGCAAGCACCGCGTTCTCGGCATCGAGCAGGCCGTAGCCCTGCTCGTTGTTGGCGAGGCCGATGTCCTCGGCGGTGTCCCGGAGTTGCTGGCGGGCCTCCGTGTTGGTGAAGCCGTTTGCCATCAGCTGACCACCGGCTCCCGCCACGTGCGGCGTCGCCATCGAGGTGCCGTTGAAGTAGTCGTAGCCGCCGATGACCGTCGAGTAGATGCTCGTGCTGTTGTTCCCGTCGGACTTCCCGCCGGGGGCGGCGAGTTCGACCTCCGGACCGGTACTCGAGAAGCCCGAAAGGGTGTCGCTGGGTGTCGTCGAACTGACGGTGATGCACTCGCTGTAGGCTGCGGGATACCCGACACAGTCTGTACAGGGCCCGTCATTGCCGGCGGCAGCCACGAGCAGGACGCCGTTGTTGTAGGCGTACGTACAGGCGTCCTTGAGGGTCTGGTTGCCCGAACTCGCGCCGAGGCTGAGACTGCCGACGTCCCAGCCCTGATTGGCGACGTACTCGATGCCGGCCGCGACGTCCGACAGCGATCCGCTCCCGTTGTTGTCGAGCACCTTCACGGCGTGCAGGGTGGCCTCCGTCGAGACGCCGACGACTCCCTTGGAGTTGTCCACGCCGTCGGCGATTCCGGCGCAGTGGGTGCCGTGGTCGTTGTCGTCGGACCAGTCGTAGTTACAGTTCGATCCCTTACACTTCACGTACGACTTGCCGGCGCCAACGTTGGCCTGCAGGTCGGGGTGGTCGTCGTCGATGCCGGTGTCGATGATGGCGACATCGGCGCCGTTGCCCGTCTCGCCGTTACTGTGGAGGACATCGGCATCGACACGGTCGATACCCCACGGGAGGCTCTGTGCCAGCGCCTGATACGTGCTGTCTTGCTCGATATACCGAACCTGACGGTTAGACCGGAGCTGCTCCCGCGCCTCTTGGGGGAAGACCCCGGCGACTGCTTTACCGATGTCACCGAAGTCGAGGACACGGCGAACCGACTCGGCCCTCGACGTGGCGATATCTGGGTCGGCGCCCGCATGCAGCCCGACAATTTGTCGGTCGGGCGGCTTCGTGGCGGCAGCCTCTCCGGCCAGGCCGCTCGTGACTACCCCGGCTGCGACGCCGCGGAGAACGTTACGTCGTGAAAGGTCCGAATCATGTGCCATCGTACATCATACCTCGAAACTTTGATTATCCGCATCTGTAATTAATTTTCCCCTTCGATTCGTAGAATACACACGAAACTGGCGCTGAACCGGCTGTCAACGGAGTGGCTTCGCAGTCGTCGACGAGACCGGTGGTGGTGACTCCCCACCTCCGAAGGGCGAAGGAGCAAAGAGCCGTCCCGCCCTACCCTTCCGCAGTGAAGGAGTACGAGCGCAAACAGCTCATCGAACGGGTGGAGCGCGAGGCCGCGACCGTCGGCGCCGCCATCCCCGAGGAGATCGAGGTTCAGGGCGAGACCATCGACCTCCAGACGTTCGTCTTCGAGATCAAGCGACGGGACACTGTTCCGACTGGGGAACGGGACCGGGTCGAGCAGGCCAAGAAGAACCTCCGGCGCGAGCGCCTCCAGCGGTACCAGCGCCTCGAGGACGAGGGAGACCCCGACTACGACGAGGGTCGCCGGCTC
>CAYXXM010000125.1:0-6610 GCA_964469085.1 uncultured Haloferacaceae archaeon | reverse complement strand
CCCGCGGCGGTAACGGCGCCGTAGTCGGTCACGCGCGCGACGTCTTCGAAGTCGGGGCGAAGTGCGTCCCGCGTCGGACTGTCCAGCACGGAATCGGTGTACGCGTTCTGAGCCTCGACCCAGTCGCGGACCTCCTCGGTGTCCTCCTCCAGCCATCGGTACGGGTCGACGAGTTCCTCGCCGTGGCGCTCCTCGGTGACGGGCCGGCGCTCGGTGTCCGGCGGTGAGTCTCGCATGCGTCGAGTCGCAACCGGGAGCGGGTTAAAGGAGTGCGAACCGGCAGGAAATCACGAGTCGTCGTCTCACCGACCGGCACACTCAAGTTACCACCAAGAATCAAGGTGATAACGCGATGATTTGCGTCTTCATCCGGTCCTGAGACGGACCGGACACGCTCGCCGCCGAGCAGTTCCGTGGACTCGCCTGTCCCACCTGACCGCTCGTCGACGGCGCCCGCGCTATCAGCTACGCTTTCCTGTACAGCGTTGCAGTGTTGTCTGGTCCACTCCGCGCTCGCACCGTTAGCGACCGCTTTCGCAGGCTCCAGACTCGATGACCAACGACACCAATCAGACCGCATCGCTCGACAACCGAACCGATGAATTCGCCGACTTCGACGCGCTCGCCGACCGGGTTGAGACACCAGTCCGTCGGCTGATTACGACCTACTACCGCCCGTACCTGCCACACCTCGCGGGCCACTTCCTGTTCCTGTTGCTCGGCCGGGTGTTCTGGCTGCTCCCGCCGCTCGTGCTGGGGGTGGCCATCGACGCCACGCTCACGGGGACCGATCCGTACACGCTGCCGTTCGTTCCCGCCAGCTTCCTTCCCCGGGGTGACGGCGCGGAACTGCGCTTCTCGGCGCTACTCATGGCCGGTGCGGGTGCCGGCGCCGCGCTCTCGTACGTGCTGGGGACGTGGCTCCGCTCCATCGCCACCTATCGCGTTCAGCACGCGCTCCGTGTCGACGCCTACCGCAGGACCCAGCAGCTCCGCTATGGCTTCTTCGATGACGCCCGCACCGGTGAACTGCTCTCGGTATTGAACAACGACGTGAACACCGTCGAGAGCTTCTTCAACGGAACCCTGACGCTGGCGACCAACGCGGTGTTCATGCTGGTGGTGGCGACGACGTACATGCTCGCGCTTCACCCACAGCTAACACTGCTCGCGTTCGCCACGCCCGCTCTCGTCGGCGTCGTGAACTACAGCTACAACCGGTACGTCGCCCCGAAGTACGAGGAACTGCGCGCGAGCGTGGGCGACATCGGCAGCATCGTGGAGACGAACCTCGGCGGCATCGACGTAATCAAGGCTTACGGTCGACAGCACGCCGAGGTGGACCGCATCGCGGCCGAGTCCGCGTCCTATCGAACCACCTCCTGGCAGGTCTCGAAGGCGAAGGCGGCTTTCGGACAGCTGACGAGCGGTCTCACCAACGTCGGCTACGCAGCGGTGTTCGCTGTCGGCGGCTACTGGGTGCTGTTCGGCGCACCGCCGGGGTTCTCCGGCGGACTCACGGCGGGGACGCTCGTCACGTTCCTTCTCTACGTGAAGCAGTTCGGCTGGCCGTTCCAGCGCCTCCCCGACGTAATCGACGGCTACCAGGGTGTCCGGGCGGCGAGCCGTCGCGTCTTCGCGCTGTTCGACGAGGCCAACACCGTCGCCAACCCCGAAGATGCGACTGAACTCGACGACGTGGACGGCCACGTCGTGTACGACGACGTGAACTTCACCTACCCCGGCGCCGAAAAGACCACCCTTGACTCCGTCTCGCTGGACATCTCCGCCGGCGACACCGTCGGCGTCGTCGGCGCCACCGGTGCGGGAAAGTCGACGCTCGTGAAACTCCTGTTGCGCTTCTACGCCCCCGACGCTGGGGCGGTACGCGTCGACGGCCACGACATCCAGGACGTGAGCCGGCGCAGCCTCCGGGAGCACGTCGGCTACGTCGGGCAGGAGCCGTATCTGTTCGACGGTACTGTTCGGGAGAACGTCGCCTATGCGCGGCCGGAGGCCAGCGACACCGAAATCGAGGAGGCCGCCCGTACCGCGGGCGCCCACGCCTTCGTCACAGGCCTCGATGACAGCTACGACACCCGGGTCGGCGAGCGCGGGGTGAAGCTCTCTGGTGGCCAGCGCCAGCGGCTCTCCATCGCCCGGGCGGTGCTGTCGGACCCCGCCATCCTCCTCCTCGACGAGGCAACCAGCCACGTCGACACCGAGACCGAAGCCCGCATCCAGCAGAACCTCGTCGCCATCGCCGCGGACCGGACCACCGTCGCCGTGGCCCACCGCCTTTCAACCATCCGTGACGCCGACACCATCATCGTCCTCGACGACGGTGAGGTGGCGGAGCGGGGGACCCACGCCGACCTGCTCGCCATGGACGGCATCTACGCCGACCTCTGGCGAGTGCAGGTTGGCGGGGTGGCGTCGCTCCCGGACTCATTCACCGCGGCGGTGGGGGAGTAGTTGTCGCACCTCCCCTCTCCTTTCTTTCCTCCTTTTCTTCCTCCCCCTCCTCTCCTTCCCCATCCTCATTCTCTCCTCCCCCCTCCGCCGGCGTTACCGCTCGTGAAGCCGCATCTCCACCGGTTCGGTCGGCCGCGTCGTGATGCTCGGCGACAGCGAGAGCTTCGGTTCGGAGCGCAGTTCGAAGTGGAACTCCTGGTAGAGCGTCGCGAGCACGAGTTTCGCCTCCAGTTTGGCGAACCGGTCGCCGACACAGCGCCGCGGACCGCCACCGAACGGGAAGTAGGCAAACGCCGGCAGAGACTCGCGCATCTCGTCGGTCCATCGGTCGGGGTCGAACGCCATCGGGTCGTCGTAGAACCGGGGGTCGCGGTGGAGCGTCCACTGGTTCAGACTGACCGTCGCGCCCCCGGGAATCGTGTAGCCGCCGAGTTCCACGTCGGTCTCTGCCTGACGGAGAATCCCGTGGACCGGCGGGTAGAGCCGCATCGATTCGTCGACGACCTGTTCGGTGTACTCAAGGTTGGGGGCATCGGCCATCGACGGCTGCTCGTCGCCGAGCACATCGTCCAACTCCGCGAGAAGCTTCTCCTCGGAACCGGGGTCCTGTGCCAGACAGAACAGCGTGAACGTCAGGGCAAGCGCGGTGGTCTCGTGGCCCGCCAGCAGGAGCGTCCGCACCTCGTCGCGCACCAGTTCGTCGTCCATCGTCTCGCCCGCCTCGTCGCGGGCCGCAAGCAGCGCCGAGAGCACGTCGTCGCTCTCCTCGCCCTCGGGGCCGGTTTCGATGCCGCCGGAGCCCGCTCGCCGTTCCTGGATAATCTCGTCGGCCACGGCGTCGATAGCCTCCACGGAGCGCCCGAACTTCCGGTTGGCCGGCGTGGGCAGTGAGCCCGGCACCAGTGAGGAGTAGGGGCTGTCGGTGTGTGCCATCACGGTGTCCATCGAGTCGCCGACGATTTCGGCCCGGTCGCCGATATCCGTCCCGAACAGCGTTTTCGCGACGATGTCGAGGGTCAGCGACATCATCTCGCTGTGCACGTCCACCGTCTCACCGTCGTCCCATGTCTCCATGGCGGCCACCGTCTCATCCACCATCACGTCGCTGTACTCCGCGATGCGCTCGGGGTGGAACGCGGGGTTGACCATGTGGCGCTGTCGTCGCCACTGCTCCCCCTCGGCGGTCAGCAGACCGTCGCCGGTGATCGGATCGAGGATGGTGTGGAACAGTTCCCCCTTGCTGAACGCCTCGTTCCGGTGGACCAGCACCTCCTCGACCAGATCCGGGTCGTTGGGCTGGTAGAACTCCCGGCCAAGCGAGGTGTAGAAGGCCAGTGGTCCGTACTCCCGCGAAATGCGGGTTTCGAATCCCAGCGCGTCGCGAGTGTACGCGGGGAACGAGCCAACGACTGGCCAGCCGTCAGGCCCAGGCGGCCGGTCGGGACCGTTCCCCCACAGTTTGTACATGGAACAGGTTTTGAGTTCACCAGTGAAATATTACCCGCTCCGTCAGACGCAACTTACCCCCGCGGCTTGCCGGCAGCCGTAGGGTTGGATGGGGCGGGCTCCTGGGTCGGGTGCATGGCTACCAGCGTCCGGGAGGCGCCGCGGGAGGCCGCGGCGGTCGTCGGCCTCATCAGCGGGTCCCAGTACGTCAACCACGCGTACCTGGTGCTGTTCCCGCCTATTCTGGCAACGCTCTCTGCGGAGTTCGACGTGTCGCTGGCGCTGCTCGGCCTCGCCATCGGCGTTCAGGGTGCCACGAACACCGTCTTCCAACTCCCATTCGGCTGGCTGGCCGACGCCCGGGACCGGTCGCTCGCGTTCGTCCTCTCCTCTACCGCGGGGGCGGTGGGGGTGCTCGTCGTCGCCGTCGCCCCCGACTTCCCGACCCTCGTACTCGGGCAGGCGCTCATCGGCGTCGGTGTCGGCGGCCACCATCCCGCACATTACCCGCTGCTCTCGGACGCCACACCCGAGGGGCTGCGGGGCCGGACGTTCTCCGTCTACGGCGTCGGCGGCGCGCTCGGCTTCGCGACGCCGCCGGTGTTGTTCAATCTGTTCACCGATGCGGGGTTGACGTGGCGTCACGCCGTCGGCGTCGTCGGGGCAATTGGTCTCCTCTACGCCGTCGCAGCCACCGCGGCGCTTCGGTTCCTCGTCAGCGAGGACGTCACGGCGCCAAACGTCGACGCCAGCACAACGGCCCGGGATGAGTCGAACCAGGGACTAGAGCCGCTCCGGGACCGTGCGGCCGCCGCCCTCCGCACGCTGGCGAACTCGCCGGGCATCGTGGGACTCACGCTGCTCGCGCTGTTCACTTCCACGGCCTCGTGGGGCGTGAACACCTACGCCGTCGTCTTCCTCGACAGAGCCTACGACGTCTCGCCGGAGACAGCCAATCTGGCGCTGACGGGGATGTTCGTCGTCGGCGCCGTCGCAATCATCGTCGGTGGCGACCTGACTGACAGAATCGCCCCTGCGCCAGTGATGGTCGGGAGTTTCGCCGCTGTAACTGGGTTCGTGGCGCTGCTGGCGTCGGGGGTGGTGCCAGCACTCGTCGCCGTGGCGGCGTTACTGGGGGTGGGCGCGGCCCGGAGCCTCGCTGGCCCGGCACGCGACGGCTTGACCGACGACCTGTCGGCGGCAGACACCGTCGGGACGAACTTCGCGGTGGTCAGCGTCGGCGTCATGCTCGGCGGCGCCATCGCTCCGCCGACGTTCGGCTACATCGTGGACACGGCTGGCCCGAGCGCGGCCTTTGGCGCCATCGCCGCCGTCGCGCTTGCGGGGACGCTCGTGACGGTGTGGCTGGGAACTGTCGTTGCGGAGTGACTCGGTCGGCGACGACAAACGTGTCCGCAGCGTTGCCGCTGCCGGCCTTCAGAACCGCACATAACGGCCTCACCGGGGGTGGCTCAGTCGACGAGCAGCGAGGGCTCGACGTTCCGCCCGACGAGGAAAAGACTCACGACCAGCATCCCTACCGCCAGCGGCACGAGCAGCTGAAACCCGGCGACGATGGTCGCGCTGGCTTGCACGCCGACCAGGAGCAGTATCGTCGAACCACAGCAGGCCGCCCCCGAGAGCAGGGCTGGGACGCTTGCGAACGCGCCCGACGACGTCTCCAGTCCACACGCGGCCGGCTGGACGATGCCCAGATAACTCAGCGCGGCATTGGCTCCGACAAGGGCGCCGAGGGTGCCAGCGACCACGAGGTTCAGCGGCGAGAACAGGTAGGTAAGGCCGCCGGCGCTCACCAGTGCAATCGCCTCGAACCGGAAGAATCCGGTGCTGCTCATCCACAGCGAGGGGTCCTCGACGGTCCTGACCGAGAGTGGCCCGGCGCCAGCACTAATCGAGATGTCGCCGACGGTTGCGAGGTAGACGAGCAGGTAGCCGACGCCGAAGACGAGCGCGACAAGTCGGGCGTCCCAGCGCGTCGCTGCGGCTCCGAGCGCTGCGCGTGTTCGACCCGGCACACCGTCGCGTACCAGTTGGGCGGCACCGCCAGATTCGGGACTGTGGTCAGGCATACAGACTGGTTTCCGGGTAGAATCCCGCCCAGGCGAACCACATAGCGTCGAACGCCCGGATTCGCTGGAGCGGTAGGTCTGCGGGTCGATACCGCTCGCCGTCTGGGTCGACAACGTCGCCGTCCTGGTACTCGAACGACCGATCCGCCGGGTTCAGATAGACGTGGCCGGTATCGAGTTCCGCTCCGTAGACGGCGAGAATCGACGACTCGCCGAGGCGGCCCGATGCAAGTTTCAGTTCGCGAAGGAGGTTCTTGGTGAACGCGGCGGCGCCGTCGTGGGTTCGTGCACCGATGACCACGGCTTTCGGTTGCAGTCTCTCGTCCTCCGAGAGCGCGGAGAACATCGGCGCCGCGTCGGTGGCGTAGTAGCCCTCCCGAGGGTTGTAGGAGCCATACGGGTCGTTGTCGTAATTTCGGGCGTACCCGGTATCGCGTGAGAGGAGCTCCGTCTCGGGATGGGCGGTTTTCCAGCGCTCCCAGGTAGTCCAGACGACCGGGAACTCCTGGAGCGACCTGGTGGTGGGCGCCTCGTTCCAGGGGCCGGGTATGGCGGTGGCGAGCATCTGGGGCCACCACGTTTCGGTCGCCCGGTCGTAC